>JBGPMX010000051.1:0-13365 GCA_041487215.1 Planctomycetia bacterium
CGGCCCGGTGAACTATCTGGTGCTGCGCCGCCGCAAGCAGCTCTACCTGCTGATCGGGTCGGTGCCGGTGTTCGCCGCGCTGACCACCGTGCTGCTCGTGGGGTACGCCGTGGCGTCGGACGGCTTCGGCGTGCGCGCGCGCGTGCGGAGCGTGACGCTGCTGGACCAGCGGCGTGGCGAGGCCGTGAGCTGGTCGCGGGTCAGCTACTACGCGGGCCTGGCCCCGCGCGGCGGCCTGCACTTTTCCCGCGACACGGCGGTCTTCGCGATGGAGCCGGAAGACAGCAGCCGGGTCGTGCGCCGGCTCGACTGGACCGAGGACCAGAATTTCCAGAGCGGCTGGCTCCGCTCGCGCACGCCCACCCAGCTGCTCACCATCAGCTACCGTGCGACGGACCAGCAGCTGGCGGTGGCGTCCGATGCGCAGGGGCGTGTCCGCGTGGAGAACCGGCTGGGCGCGCCCGCGCGCTGGGTCTTCCTGGCCAGCGAGCAGGGCGCGCTGTACGCGGCAGAGGATCTGTCGTCAGGCGCCTCGGTGCTGCTCGCACCGGTGGAGCTCGACGAGGCGAAGAAGACGCTCCGCCTGCTGATGCAGGACCACAAGCTCGAGCTGCCGGACGAGATCGTCCGCCGCAGCTTTTCCGGCGCCTTCTTCGCCGGCACGCGGCGCTTCCGCCCCTGGTTCGGCGGAACCACGGTGGCATCGTCGAACAGCCTGCTCGAGCAAGCGCTCGGCCTGCTGGCCGACCAGGGCGTGGGCCTGCCGGGGCTGCTCGGCGCGCGCTCGTATGTTGCGGTGGTAGATCGCGCACCACCTCTGGAGCTTACCGGGGTGCGGCAGGCCGAGGATGCGGGGAGCCTCTACGTGGTGTGGGGAGCGTACTGACAGGCGAGCACCGACCGGTTCGGCTCCGCCGCGGCCTCGCTCGGTCTTGTTCAAAGCATTCAAGGTCATGGTCGAAGTTTCCGAACTACACCGTCATTTCGGGCCGCTCAAGGCGGTCAACGGCGTCTCGTTCCGCTTCGATGCCGGGCAGGTGTTCGGCTTCATCGGCCCGAACGGCGCGGGCAAGACGACGACCATGCGCATCCTCGCGACCATCGACGTGCCGACGCACGGCGCGGCGACCATCGACGGGCTGTCGGTCGTGAACGACGCGGACCGGGTGCGTCGGCTGATCGGCTTCATGCCGGACAACTTCGCGACCTACGCCAACGTGAACTGCTGGGAGTACGTCGATTTCTACGCGCGCGCCTACGGTCTGCGCGGCCAGGCGCGACGCTCCGCCGTGCATCGCGTGATGTCGTTCACCGAGCTGGACGGGCTGGGCGAGAAGCCGATCGATTCGCTCTCCAAGGGGATGAAACAGCGGCTCTGCCTGGCCCGCGCGCTGGTGCACGACCCCAAAGTGCTCATCCTGGACGAGCCGGCGGCGGGGCTGGACCCGCGGGCGCGTATCGAACTGCGCGAGCTGATCAAGCTGCTCGCCAGCGAGGGGAAGGCGATCCTGATCAGCTCGCACATCCTCACCGAGCTCGCCGAGATGTGCGATGTCGTGGGCATCATCGAGCTCGGCCGCATCGTGGCCACCGGCGCCGTGAACGCGATCCGCCCCAGCAACCGCGTCATGTCCGTGCTCGAAATCCGTGTGCTCGGCGACGCCGAGCGCGTGGAACGCTACCTGCGCGAGCAGGCGGGCGTGAGCGAGGTGCAGGTGACGGACCGGGACCTCACGCTGCACTACCCGGCCGACGAGCGGGCGCAGGCGGAACTCCTGGAACGCATGGTGGCGGCGCGGCTTCCGGTCGTCGCTTTCCGCAGCCGCCAGGAAAACCTGGAAGACGTCTTCATGGCCGTGACGAAGGGGAAGGTGCAATGAGCCGCGGTGTGATCCGCTCCTGGCTCGAGCGCGCGGGAGACCGCATCAATCCGATCCTGGTCAAGGAGACGCGGCAGGCGCTGAAGAGCCGGCAGTTCAGCGCCACGTTCATGCTGCTGCTCGCCGCCAGCCTGCTCGTGTCGTTCGGCGGCATCGCGCTGGCAGGCCCGGACCTGGACTACCGCGCGGCCGGGCCGAGCTTCTTCGTCGGCTACTTCGCCGTGCTCGCCTTCGCGATCTTCGCCGTCGTCCCGTTCGGCGCCTACCGATCGCTGGCCGGCGAGCAGGAGGAGCGAACCTTCGAGCTGCTCGCCATCACCGCCCTGCGGCCCGGTCAGATCGTCGCCGGCAAGCTGCTCACCGCCATGATCCAGATGCTCATTTTCTATTCCGCGCTGGCGCCGTTCATGGCGTTCACGTACCTGCTCAAGGGGATCGACCTGGCGAGCATTGCCATGGTGCTGTTCTACGCGCTGGCTGGGTCGGTGGGGCTCGCGATGATCGCGCTGTTCCTGGCGACGTTCTCGAGCCGCAAGAGCTGGCAGGTGATGCTCTCGGTCGTGCTGATCGCCGGCCTGCTGGTCGTGACCATCGTTTCGATCCCGGCGGCGTTCATGTTGACGACGGAGAGCGTTGGGGCGACGTTGGCGCAGCCCGACTTCTGGATCGCCATGGGCATTCTCGCCACGATGTACGTTACCTACTTCGCGCTGCTTTTCCAGCTGAGCGTGGCCCAGCTCACGTTCGAGGCCGACAACCGCAGCTCGCGCGTCCGCTTCGTCCTCGTGCTCCAGTTCCTGGCGTTTGTCGTCTGGTCGGGCTACGCCTGGGTGGTGCACTCGAGCGGCGAGCCGGAGATCCTGGTGGGCCTGCTGGTGTTCGCCGCCCTGCACTGGGGTGTTGCCGCCGCCTTCCTGGTTTCCGAGCCGGCGGGACTGTCCCAAAGAGTTGCTCGCTCGGTGCCGCGCGGTGCGGCCGCGCGTGCGCTGACTGCGCTGGTTTTTCCGGGGCCCGGCACCGGCCTGGCGTTTCTGCTGGTCCACCTGCTGGCCCTGGTGGCGCTGACGGCGCTGGCCGATTTCACCGCGCCCTGGCTGGTGCTCAATGCCGGGCCGCGGCTCGGTTCGAAGCCGCTCACTCTGTTCGCCGCCGTGCTGGCCGCGTACCTCTTTTTCTATGCGGGCCTGGGCGCCGTCGTCGTGCGAGCGATCCGTCGCTTTCGCCCCTTGCCGGCCATCGGCGGCGCGGCAATCACGGTCATCCTCGCGATGGCGTGCATCCTCGTCCCGACCTTCTTCGCGCTCGTGCTGCCGTATCACCAGTACGACGATTACCGCATCTGGCAGATCAGCGACCCGATCGCCACACTGCGGGAGATCTACAAGGGGAGCGCCGCCACGCTTGCCACTTTTCCCGCCGGGCTGGCCGCCATCGTCTTCGTGCTCAACCTGCGGCCGATGGCCCGCGCGGTGGCCGAGATTGAGCGCGCCGGCACGCCGCGGCAATCCGCCGCCGGGACGGGCATCGCATCCGCCGAGACGCGCGGACTGGCCGCCGAAGCCGCCGCTCAGGCATAACCGCCCGTTGAAAAAGCCGTAGCGGAACTCGCCAGAGTTCAGAAGAGTCTGAATTCTGGCGAGTTCAGCTACACCCAGACGTCGCAACGCCTCCCATGCTGAGCGATCGTGCCATCCGCGCGTGCACCGAACGGTTTCGTCTCGCCACCACCGGCGACGCGCGCCCCTTCGTGCTCCAGGTGCTGCTCGACGCCAGCCGGTCGATGGCCGTGGGCGACGGAACCAAGGAGTCGCTCGCGCGGGAGCTGGCAATCCTGCTGCTCCGGCTCGGCGAGCGCGCCGGATGCCGCGCCGGCCTCTGTGCCCTGCGCGGGCGGGGCCGCAACCGCTGGCTGTCGGCCGCCGACGCGGCGCGCGTGGTCCACATTCCTTTCGACGGCTCCGAACCGGTCTGGTCGCTCATCGAACACGAGCCGCTCCCGGAAGAGCCCGGCACGGTCCGGCTCGTGATCAGCGATTTTCTGGCCGCCAACACAACGGCCGCGCACGTCGAGCGCGCGGTGCGGGGCGTGGCAATCCCCTGGCTCGTGCAGCTGCTCGACCCATGGGAGAGCCAGCCCACGCCGCTGGGGACCGTCCGACTCCGGGATGTCGAGACCGACGAGGAGGCGGAACTGGCACTGGACGAGCGAGCGATCGCGTGCTATCGAGATCGCTTGACCGAGCTCAAGGGCAGGCTCGAAGCCGCCTGCGCCACCGCGGGCGGCGTCTGGGTCAGCGCCGCCCCGTCCCTGGGTCTCGAAGCACTCTGCAGCGAGCATCTCGCACGCCGCGGTCTGCTCCGCGAGCGAGGACCGAGCTGATGCACCTCATGAATCCGAGCGGGCTGTGGCTGCTCGTCGCCCTTCCCCTGGTCGTCTTGCTGGATCTTTACCGGCCCCGACTGCCGCTGCGCGAGGTCAGCGCGCTGGCGTTGTGGCGCAGCGCACCGGCCGCGGGGCAGGCCGATCCGCCGCAGGCTCGGCAGCGCGCGCCGCGGGCGCTCGCGCGCGACGCTCTGGCTGTGGTCCTGCTGGCCGTGGCCGCGTGCGACCCCCGGTTCGGGCCGCTTGCGGAGCGCGCCCCGAGTGGCGGCTCGGGCGCCGTGGACGCGCTGGCGCGTGCCGGCATTTGTGTTGCCGCGGCGGCACTCGTGGGCACCCATTGGATTCGGCCGCGCCCCGTGTCGCGGAAGCAGCCATGATCCATTTCACCCACCCGCTGGCCCTCCTTCTGGCCGTGCCGCTCGGCGCCGCCTGCCTGCGCTGGGCAGCAGTGGGCGGAGCGCGCGGCGTCCTCCGCGTGGCCTGGCTGCTGCTACTGGTCGCGATCGCCGCCGGACCGGCCGTCGATCGATTCGACAAGGGGAGCACGCTGATCCTGGTGATCGACCGATCGCTGTCGATGCCGGCGCTGGCGGCGGGCTACGCCGCAGACTTGACGCGGCGGCTCGATGCCCAGCGAGGCCCCGGAGACCGCCTGGCCGTGGTCGGCTTCGGGCGAAACAGCGTCGTCGAGCGCTACCCGAACGCGAGCCGCCCGCCGGAAAGCGGCCTGCGCGTCGATCCCGAAGAGACCCAGCTCTATGACGCGGTCGCCATGGCGCTCGACCTCGTCGCACCCACGGAGCGCGCGCGCCTGCTGCTGCTGAGCGACGGCGGCACCCCCGAACCACTCCCGGCCGCGCTGGCCGATCGCTTGCGGTCGAGCGGCGTGCCCATCGACTTCCGCTACGTCGCCCGCCCCGGCGCGGGGGACGCCGCTCTGAACGAGGTGCGCGGCGAGACCGAGCGGATGCCCGGGCGGGAGACGGTGTTCGAGCTCCAGATCACCGCGCCAGCGCCGGCACGCAGCACGCTGCGGGTGTACCGTAATGGGGTCTCGATACACAACCAGCCGATCGAGCTGCCGGCCGGCACATCGCGGCACACCTGGACCGCACCGGAGGATGGACCGGGGCTCTCCCACTACCGCTTCGAGATCGACGTGCCCGGCGATCCGATCCCCGAGAACAACCGTTGGGACACGCTGGTTCGCACCGCGGGGCAACCCGCGATCCTGGTCTTGAACGGCACCGGGGACGATGCGCCCGCCGCAGACCCGGTGGCTGAGCTGCTGCGCGGCGCGGGCATGGCCGTGCGCGTCGCGCGCGCCGAACCGTCGCTGATCCGCCTCGATCGACTGACGGAGTTCGCCGCCTGTGTGCTTGAGAACGTCGGGCTCGACGAGGTCACCGCGCCGGGCCTCGCCGCGCTCGAGCGCTACGTGACGCAGTGGGGAGGCGGGCTGGTCGTGACCGGCGGCCCGCACAGCTTCGCAGCGGGGGGCTACCGGTCAACGCCGCTCGACACGTTGCTTCCCGTGGAGCTGAGCCGGACGACCGCGCGACGAGCGACCGCGCGCACGCTGGTCGTGCTCACCGACCCCAGGCGGCCGGACCAGCCCGAGGCCGAGTGGGAGTCGCTGCGTACGGCGCTCGTCGCGCTGGTGAACGAGCTTCAGCTCAGCGACACATTCGGCCTCGTTCTGAGCGAGGCGACCGGCGCGGGCGACGTGCCGCTCCGCAGCGCAGCCGACCGCGAGGCGCTGCGCGACGCGGCCGCGAGCGTGACAGCACCCCGCCAGGTTCCGAGCTCACTGCCGCTCGCCCTGGGGCGCGCCGCCGCAATGCTCCGGCAGGCGCCGGCCGGGGAGAAGCACCTGCTGGTTTGCGTCGATGAATCGTTGCTGCCCGACTGGCCGCAAGCGGGGGCGGATCCGCTGCGGCTGGCGCCCGCCGCCGCGTCGAGCGTCACGGTCGTCTCACGGGGCGCCGCACAGCCCCGTTCGCTCCTGTCCGGTCTGGCGGACAGCCTACCCGGAACCAGGTTCGTTGCGGCAGGGAACGCAGAGGAGCTGCCGCGGCTGTTGCTGCAGGACATGGAGGTGCGAAGCCAGACCGGTTTCATCGACGAGCCGCGCACGGTGGCCGTGCCGAGCGGTGCCGACGCAGTAGACAAGCCCGCGGCCGATGCGCCGCTCGGTTCCGTCCCCGCTTTCCATGCCGCACGGCTGAAGGCCGGCGCGGTCGCCCGCCTGGCGGCACGCGAGGACCCCAGTTCACCGCTGCTCGCCCGTTGGTCCCGCGCGCTCGGCCGCGTCACGGCCGTCTCGTTCCCCCTAATTGGGTCCGAGGACCCAGACGCCGGAATAGATCGAGTCAGAGCGTTCGTTGCCCAGGAGATCCGTTGGGCCGCCCGCCTCGCCGGCCCCCCGCTCGACCCGCGGTTCACCGCTCGAGTATCAGGCGACTGGGCCACGATCGTCTGGGATGCGCGGGACAACCAGCTCGGGACGCTGCCCGCAGGTGCGGTCGTGTCGCTGGTCGGTTCGGATCCAGACACACCGGGCAAGACCGAGCCGTTGCGGGCCGACGGTTCCGGACAGATGGCGCGGCTGCGGCTCGACCGTCCGGACGCGTATTTCCCGGTCGTGCGCTCGGATGAAACCCTGCTCGGGCGCACGGCCCCGGTGATGCGTCCGCGTCCGCCGGAATTCCTGCGCCCGAACTCGGGTGGACGCGCGGTGCTGAGCGAGCTGGCTCAGCGCACGGGGGGACACCCATGGGTCGATGACGAGCAGCCGTACGACGAGCCCGTCAAAACGACCGTAAGCCTGCTGGAACCGTTCGCCTGGCTGGCGCTGGCGGTGTTTCTGGTCGAGCTTGCGGACCGCAAGTTCGGCTTCACAGGCGCTATCGACGCCGCCGTGCGGACCGTATGGGGGAGGCGACCAGAAGCGCCGGAGCCGGCCGCCGCTTCCGAGCCGACGGGCGAGGACGTGTTCGAGCGCGCGAAGGAGCGTTCGCGCCGCCGAGTCACCCGCGGATGACTCCCCCCACTTCGCGATTCGCCCCGGCTGGACCATTCGCGGAGTCGCCCGAAAGTCCATGGGAAAGCTCCGCTTCGGCACTCGGTTTGCACCAGTATTCGTTCTGTGAGGGTTACGCACGCAGCGCCCGAATGCGCGTCATACCGGATCGCGATTTGCGATTCGATCCACGAGCGGGGCCTTTACAATCAAAGAGCTTGGCCAGCAGTTTTCATCGGTGGAAAGGGAGGCAAAGACATGTTTGCTCGTGTTTTAAAGTATCTGGTTCCCGCTCTCGGCGTCCTGGTGTGCATAGCGATCGACAGCCCGGTTTGGGCACAGAAGAAAGCGGGCGGCCGAGGTGGGGCAGGACGCGGCGCCGCTGCGTCGGGCGGAGCTGCTATCCAGCGCGCTACTCCGCCAGCTCAACAGTCGCAAGGCATGGTGGGGAGTGATCGCAGTGGGGCCATCCAGCGCTCGCTCGGCGACGGACGGATCCGCAGCGGCGACGGCACCGTCCGAACCGAAAGACAGGGCCGCATGAACGGCAACCTGTCGGACAACACGCTGCGCCGCAGCGATCGCGATGGCGATCACGAACACCATGGTGACCGCGACCGTGACCGCAGCCGATTCTTCTTCGGATTCGGGTACCCATTCTACGGCTCGTACGGCTACAGCCCGTGGGGATACGGCGGTTATTACAACCCGTGGTGGTACGGCGGCTACGGCGGCTACCCGGTGTACGACTACGGGTACGACAACGGCTACGACATCGGCACGTACGGCGGATCGAGCGCGTCGTACTACACGACCGAGCAGCCGCAGTACAGCGAAACCCGGCAGGCGCAGAGCTCCGAGGGCATGACCTATCTGCGGCGTGCGGAGCAGGCGTTCCGCGCCGGCAGGTACGACGAAGCGGTGCGCTGGGCCAATCACGCCGCCGTTGAGCTGCCGCAGAACGGCCGCCTGTTCTTGCTGCTGGGACAGGCGCTCTTCGCGATCGGCCAGTACGGACCGGCGGCCGGCGCCATCCACCAGGGCATGACAGTGGCGGACCCCGATGAGTGGGGCTATGTGGTCAAGAACTTCCGCACCTACTATGGGAACGGGAACGACTACACAACGCAGCTGCGGGCTCTTGAGAAGTTTGCGGCTGAGCACCCGGATGCGGCGTACGGCCACTTCCTGCTGGGCTACCACTACGGCTTCCTGGGCTACCCCAAGGAAGCGCAGCAGCAGCTCGGCCAGGCGGTCGGCCTGGAGCAGCGTGACCAGCTGGCCGGCAAGCTGCTCGAGCAGTTCGGCGGCGAGGCACCGCGAGTGGTCAAGGACCGCAAGGACGGCCAGGAGCCGCGTGGCGAAGAGTCGCGCAGCCGATCCTCCCGCACGGAAACGCAGGACCAGCGCGACGCGGCGCCGGATCGGAAGCCGGAGCGAACGGAAGAGGTGCCGCCTCCGCAGTAAGCACAGTGGCGACGCTATCATGGAAGCACTCGAGGGCCGCCCGAGCGGCCCTCGAGTTTTTTTCGCGCCCCGCCCCTCGCGACATGTTCAAGAAGCTCTTGGAGCGCGCCTTGGCTCCGCTCGCCCCTCCCTCGCCCCTCCCATGGCTCAACACGGGCACTACGAGCAAGCTGCGGCTAGAGAACGAGTCAGGACCCTTTGCCCGCGCGGATGTGCTGCCGCGCCTCGAGGATCTTGTCCACCAAGAGCTCGATGTGGCTCTCGTCGGCGAACGGCGAGAGGATGTAGGATTTCAGCGCCACCATCGGCTCGCCGTACTCAGTCTTGCGGTAGCACTCGGTCATGGAGATGAGCGGGCCGTGCCCCTGCATCGCCTGCTCGTAGAGGTAGCGGAAGATACGGCGGTTGTACTCGTTGTGTGCGACGAGCTCGTCGCGCGCCGCGGGGTCCGTGCGCTCCCGCTCCTTGATGGTCCAGGTGTCGACGTGCTCGGGATAGACCCGGAACAGCGTGACGGTGCCGAAGTTGCCGCCGTTGAGCACGGTCGTGGCGGCGTGCCCTTCGAGGTGCTCGCGCAGCACCTCCGCCATTTCGACCAGGTGGCCGAGCAGCGTGCGCAGGCCGGTCTTACCAAACAGGAGCAGGTTCGCGAGCGCTGCCAGCACGCCGCCGCCTGCGCGCGAGGTCTCCAGCGTGAAGATCCCCGGGTGGTACTCGCCGGTCTGGAACAGGTACGGCATCTTCTCGCGCCGCCGCGCCAAGAGCTCCAGGTCGCCGCGCTCGCGCGCGAGGAACAGGCTGGAGATGTACGGGGCGAAGCCGGTCTTGTGAAAGTCGACGCCGAGCGAATCGGCCAGGTGCAGCTTCGAAATACGGCGGCGGGCGCCGGCGAGTGCCCGCACCGTACGCGGCCGGAACCCCAGCTCGTTCGCCTCGAAGTCGTAGTCATTGAACACCGACCACGCCCAGCCGATCACGGCGTCGGCGTGCACGTGCGGGCGATAGTCCAGGCCGTGCCGCTCGACCAGCCGGTCGCGCAGGGCCACGATCGCCTCGAGGTCGTCGATGCCGAAGGCGTCGGTGGTACCCATCGTGGCGATGAACGCGGCGATCCGCTTCCCCCCCTCGATCGCGCGCCGTGCTTCGGCCTCGAGCCGGTCGATGCGGATATCGTTGTCGGGGTGGGTCGGGATCTCCCGCACGCTCGCCTCGCCCAGGCCCAGCCAGCCGGCCACGTTGAGCCGCGAGTAATGACTTTGCTCGGAGCCGAACAGGACTGCGGGGGCCTGGCCCAGGCCCGTCTCCATCGAGCCGGGGCACGCCTTCTCGATGCCGATCCGGACGCCATACAGGTTTGTCCCCGTCCCGCCGAACGTGAACACGCCCGCCGACCGTTCGGGGTCGTAGCCGATGAGCCGGGCGATCATCGCGGCCACCCGCGTTTCCGCGACGGCGACGCCCCGCGCGCTGTCGTCCGAGACCAGGTTCGGGTTGTAGATGGCGGGCAGGAGCGCGCCGATGATGGCGGCGATCGACGGGGGGGCGACCACGTTCACCTGCGTGCGCGGGTGCGCCCAGATAGGCAGCCCCTCGAGCTGCCGCACCAGGTCCCCGGTCACGTCCTCGACCGTGCGCATGCCCCGCTCGATCTCCGCCCGCCGCGCCGCGGCATAGTCGAGCGGCTGGGCGACCCCCAGCAGCGGGATCTCGGACTTCATCGCGTCCACGCGGTCGACCGCGCGCAGGATCGAGAACACGAAGTAGGCGTCGTGCACCGGGTCCGAAACCGGTGGCGGGAACGCGCGCCGGATTTGCTCGAGGTTCTCGCGGTACGGCGCAGCCACGTTCGTTACCCCGCAGGTGATTTCCGGCTCTGCGACACTCCTTTATACCATGCCGTCCGCTTGCGGCCCCGGTTCCGCGCGCGCTAGAATGCCCGGCGGCTGATCCCTCTTTTCTCGCGATCCCTCCTCTGCCAAGGAGTAGCGCATGAGACGTGTGCCTGCGCTGTCGGCGCTCGCGCCCGGGTTCCTGGTGGCTCTGGCCCTGGGGTGTAACGCCGGGACGAGCGCCCCGAAGTCGCCGCCCGGCGCGACGAACGCGGCCGCGTCGAACCAGCCGGCGAGCGCGCCAGCGGCGGACGTGGGCGGACGCATCGTCTTCATCACGAACGGCACCTCCCCGTTCTGGGACGCCGTGACCAAAGGGATGCGCGACGCCGCGGCCGAGCTCAAGGTGGACGCCCAACTCATCACCAACGAGGGCCAGACCGCCGGCCAGATCGAGAAGCTCAAGCAGGTGCTCGCGCAGACCGACGTCAAGGGCGTGGCCATCTCGGTGTTCGAAGCCGACGCCAAGGGAGTCGCCGACCTGATGCGCGAGCTGCGCCGGAAGGGCGTGCACGTGATCACGGTCGACGCCGACGGCCAGCCGGACGCGCGCGAGGCCTACGTCGGAACGAACAACGTCGTGCTCGGCCGCGCCTCCGGCCGCGCCGCCGCCGCCATCATGCCGCAGGGGGGTGAGGTCGCCGCTTTCGTCGGCACCTTGGCGTCGGCCAACGCGCGCGAGCGTGTCAGCGGGTTCAAGGAAGGAGCCGGCGACACGCTCGAGCTGGTCGAGGTCTACGAGGACCAGAACGACACGACCGGCGCCGCGATCACCAACGTCCGGACCGCGATGCAGAATTACCCGGACCTGAAGATGCTGCTCGGCATCTGGTCGTACAACGCGCCGGCGATCACCAACGAGGTCAAGCGCGCCGACCGCCGCGGCCAGTACAAGATCGTCGCGTTCGACGCCGAGCCGGTCGCCATCAACGCCATCACCAACGGCATGATCGACGCCATGGCGGTGCAGAACCCCTACGAGATGGGGACCCAGTCGGTGCGGCTGCTCAAGGCCATGATCGCTGGCGACCAACAGACGGTGAGTTCGATGGTCCAGGACGGTGTCGTCTATACCGGCATGCGCATCGTCGTGCCGGACGATGCGACGACGCTGACCGCGGAGACGGTGGCGCCGGCCGATCTTATGAAGCTGAGCGATTTCAAGACCTGGCTGGCGTCCAAAGGGCTGCAGGGCTCATGAGCACCGCGCCGGAGCCGACCGCCCCGCTCCGCGGCGCGTGGACGCGCGTGTTCGGCCGCACCGAGTTCGGCCTCATGCTGAGCATGCTCGTGCTCATGGCCGCGCTTTACGGCTACGACCGCGTGCTCTACTACCGTATGGCGGCCGCCGATCGCGCCCACTTCCACGGGCCCTGGGAAAGCTTCAGCAGCGGCTACAACATCCAGGAGAACCTGCTGCACGAGGTCGCCATCTGGGGGCTTTACGCCATGGGCGCGGCCATCGTGATCATCGCCGGCGGGATCGATCTGTCGACCGGGTCCGTGATCGCCTTCACCGGCGTTCTGTTCGCGCTCTGGCCCGAGTACCTCGCCAAGCTGGGCCGCTGGACCGGGCTGCCCTTCCCCGCCGCGGCCGGATTTTCTCCCGCCGTGCTGGCTCTTTCCATCCTCCTGACCCTGGTGGTCGGCTTCTGCATCGGGCTCTTCCACACGCTGCTCATCACGCGGTTGGCACTGCCTCCCTTCGTGGCGACCCTGGCCACACTGGTCGGATTCCGCAGTGCCGCCAAGGCGCTGGCCGGTCGGCCGATCCCGATCAGCGACGACACCGTGCGGGCCCTGGGCAACGGGCTCGGTTGGACGGTGGCTGTCTTTGCCGTCGTGGCCGTGCTGCTGGCGCTCGTGCTGCACCGCACGATCACCGGGCGGCACCTCTACGCGCTCGGCGGCAACGAGAGCGCGGCGCGGCTCAGCGGCCTGAGCACCACGCGGCTCAAGCTGGTGGCGTACGCGACCAGCGGAATGCTCAGCGCCCTGGCCGGGATCATGCTCGCCAACATGGCCGGCTCGGGAGACTTCCGTTCGGCCGCCGGCTACGAGCTCAAGGCGATTGCCGCGGCGGTCGTGGGCGGTTCGAGCCTGCGCGGCGGGGCGGGCACGATCGTCGGCACCCTGCTCGGCGTCCTGCTCTTGCGCATGGTGATCAACGCGATCGGCTTCATCTTCAAGGGCCAGGACCCGAACACCTGGGAGGGGATCGTGGTGGGCGTGGTGCTCATCCTGGCGGTCGGGCTAAACAACCTGCTGCGCCGCGGCTAAAGGGCTCGGCCAGGCGCGGGTCCGGATTCAAAGCACCTGCATCAAACTCGAAAGGGCACTGCCATGCCCCCCACCATGCTCGCGGTCCGCAAGGTTCGCCCGGCCGCGGGGCTGGACGTGGTCGAGGTGCCGCGCCCCGCGGTGCGGGACGACGAGGTGCTGGTCGAAGTGGAGGCGGCGTCGATCTGCGGCACCGACCTGCACATCTGGCACTGGGACAAGTGGTCGGAGCGGCGCATCAAGCCGCCACTCACGCTGGGCCACGAATTCGCCGGCACCGTGGTCGAGATCGGCCGTGCCGTGCGCCACGTCGCCACGGGCGACTACGTCTCTGCCGAGAGCCACGTCACCTGTGGGATGTGCTTCCACTGCCGCACCGGGCAGGCGCACATGTGCGAGCACACTCAGATCCTCGGCGTCGACCGGGACGGCGCCTTCGCGGAG
>JBGPMX010000052.1:0-13279 GCA_041487215.1 Planctomycetia bacterium
ATGAACCCGATCGATCGAACCTTTCAATCGCTGCGCCGCGACGGCCGCAAGGCCTTCATCCCGTTCCTGACCGCCGGCGACCCGGACCTGGCCACGACGGCCCAGCTGGTGCGCGCATTGTCGGCGCGCGGGGCGAGTCTCATCGAGATCGGCATCCCGTACAGCGACCCCATCGCCGACGGGCCGGTCATCCAGGCGTCGTACACCCGAGCGCTCGAGCACGGCATCAAGCTCGCCGACATCTTCGCCGCGGTGCGTGCGCTTGGGGGCGGGGCCGGACCCCACGGGGCTGCGGAGAAGCCCGGCGCCGCGGCACGGGATGGCGTGCTCGCGCCGCTGGTCGCCATGGTCTCGTACTCGGTCGTGTTCCGGCAGGGGGCCGAGCGGTTCCTGGGGGACGCCCAGGAGGCCGGGTTCGCCGGCGCGATCGTCCCCGATCTGCCCGTGGAAGAAGCCGCGGAGCTCGCGCGGCTCGCGGCGCGGCGTGACTTCAAGCTGATCCAGCTGGTCACTCCCACAACGCCGCCGGATCGCGCGGCGCAGATCGCTCGCCGTTCGACCGGTTTCATCTACTGCGTCTCTGTCACCGGGATCACGGGAGAACGCGCGACGATTGCGCCCGGCGTGCTCGAGCAGGTGGAGCGGCTGCGCAAGGAGACCGACTTGCCCGTTTGCATCGGCTTCGGCATCAGCCGGCCGGAGCACGTGCGTCTTCTGGCTCCGGTGGCCGACGGCGTGATCGTGGGCTCGGCCATCGTGCGCCGCATCGCGGACGCCGCGGGAAAGCCGGCCGACGCGATCGTCCGGGAGATCACCGGTTATGCCGGCACACTGATCGAAGCGCTCGCGTACCCGGTTCCATAGACTTCGTGCTTCTTTGGAGTGCGGCGGCCCGGTTGACGGCGTCGCGCCGGGTGCGTACGCTTGGCCCACGGCTCAAACACCTCTTCTCCCGTCGCGACGCGAGGCCGAACATGGGCGTTCCCGACAGGCGTTCAGCACCGGACGGAGCGATCAGCCGCCGCGTGTTCCTGGGCGGCGCGGCTGCGGGATCGGTCGCGGGGGGCTTCGCCACCTGGGCGGTGACGCGGCTGCTGCCGCCATACTGGGAGCCGATCGCACCGGACACGACGCTCCGCCAGGCAGCCATCACGCCACCGCAGGGGCTGGTCGCGGGCAGAACGCTCGGCATCCCGGGCCCGTACCCGGGGCGGGTGATCGAGGTGCGGCACGCGGGTTCGGTCGCCGACGGCAAGCGGAACCGCGAGGCGGTGCAGGGCATGATCGAACGCGGCATGACCGAACTGGTCGGCTGCGACGACGCGGTCGAGGCGTGGCGCCGGTTCTTCCAGCCCGGCGACCGCGTCGGCATCAAGGTCGTGCCTGTCGGCAAGCCGGACGCCATCTCGAGCCCCGAGGTGGTCCTCGAGGTGATCGAAGGGCTGAAAAGCGCCGGAGTTCGCGCGTCGGATATCCTGATCTTTGAGCGGTACCGCCGGGAGTTCATCGACGCCGGTTACCTCAACTCGATCCCACCCGAGGTGCACTGGGAGTCGTCTTCCGCCCAGTACGACGACGCGCAGCTCGAAATCGACGGACAGCTCGCGCGGAAGCCGGGCCGGCCCGCGCCGCCGCGCGAGGACCACGTGGCCGGTTATGACCCGGAGGTCTATCGCGAGCTGGCGTTCTGCATGCCGCCCCCCGACCACGATCCGGGCGACGATCGCCGGTTCCGCTCGCACCTGTCCCGCATCATCACCGAGCGCGTTGACAAGTTCATCTCGATCCCCGTGCTCAAGGACCACCGCTCGGCCGGCGTCACGCTCTGCCTCAAGAATCTGTCGCACGGTCTCGTGAACAACGTCTGCCGCAGCCACCCGCCGAAGCGGTGGAAGAGCGACCAGCTCACGGGCGGCCTCAACCAGTGCCAGACCTTCATCCCGGCCATGGCGTCGCTCCCCCCCATCCGGGAGAAGGCGGTGCTTCAGATCATCGACGGGTTGGTGGGGTGTTACGAAGGGGGCCCGGGAGTCTGGAACAAGACGTTTGCGACGTGGGAGTACGGATCGCTCTTGTTCGGCACCGACCCGGTGGCGCTCGACCACATCGGCTGGCAGATCATCGACGCCAAGCGGACCGAAGAGGGCTGGCCGCCGGTGGCCTCGATGGGAACCGACGGGCATTCGGGCGAGCGCGAAGACATCCTGGGCGGCGACGGCAAGCCTTACCCCGAGCAGTTCCACATCCGGCAGCCGCAGCACATCGCGCTGGCCGCCACGCTGGGTCTGGGCGTGTTCGACGCCGGCCAGATCGAGCACCGGAAGATCGCCCTGGCGTGAGAGCGCGCGGCACAAGGCCGGCAAAGAGCAAGGAACCCAAAGACAAACGAACCGCAGAGTACGCAGAGCTCGGCGCTCTCCGCGTTTCTATACGTCTTACGGGCTAGTGACCTTCCCCGTTGATCGGTTTCGCGCCTTCTGAATGTGGCCCCCTGACCCTTTCCCTCTCCCCCGCATGATCTATTGAGCGCGGGGGCGAGGGGACCGACCACGGGGACGTCGGGAACAAGGAGCACTAGATCTCGACGGTCTCGTAGAGCGCCGGGGTTTGGACGGGGTTGCGCACGAACGGCTGGAGCAGCGGGGCGAGTGCCCGCATCGCGGGCGGTTCGCCGTGTACGAGGAAAGCGCGGTCGATGCCGCCGCCGGTCTCGTGGAACCACGACTCGAAATCGTTGCGGTCCGCGTGCGCACTTAGCTCGTTGAAGATTTCCACTTCGGCGCGGAGGTCGAACCAGTCGTCGAGGATGCGGAGCCGCGGCTGCCGCTCGACGATGCGCCGGCCCAGGGTGCCGGACGCCTGGTACCCGACGATGAGGATCAGGTTGGTTGCATCCTCGACCGTGTGTCGCAGGTGGTGCAGCACCCGGCCGCCTTCGCACATCCCGCTGGCCGCGATAACGACGAACGGCCCGTCGAGCTTATTGAGCTTGCGCGATTCCTGCGCCAGCGTGATGTAGGTCAGCCCGAAGAAGCCGAACAGGTCGCGGTCACTCTGGAGGAGGCTGGCGGCCTCCGCATCGAAGCACTCGACGTGCTTGCGGTACACGTCGGTAATACCCGTGGAGAGCGGGCTATCGACGTAGATGGGCAGACGGGGGAGACGCCCGGCCTGGAACAGCTGGTTCATCGCGTAGACGATGTTCTGGGTGCGGCCGAAGCTGAAGGCGGGGATAACGACCTTGCCGCGGCGTTGCATGACGCGGGTGAGCACCGCCGCAAGCCGCTCGTTGGTGTCTGCATTGGTGCCGTGCACGCGGTTGCCGTAGGTGGATTCGCAGATCAGGAGGTCGATGCCGCGCACGGCGTCCGGTTCGCGTAGGATCGGTGTGCCGCGCCGCCCGAGATCTCCGGTGAAGACCAGCTTGCGCGCCTTGCCCGCTGCCGGTTCGTCCAGGTGCAGCTCGGTGATGGCCGAGCCGAGTACGTGCCCGGCGTCCCAGAATCGCGCCGTCTGGCCCGGCAGCGCTTCGAAGGACTTGAAATATGGCCGGGTCTCCAGGAGCCCGATCGTCCGCTCGGCGTCCGCCATCCCATAGAGCGGTCGGATAGGTGGCTCGCCGGGCTCGCGTTTGCGCCGGTCCAGGAAGTCGGTGTCCTCTTCTTGGATCCGCGCACTGTCGCGCAGCATGAGCGCCGCGACATCGGCCGTGGCGGGCGTGCAGTAGATCGGGCCGCGGAAGCCCGCGGCCGTCAGCGTGGGCAGGTTGCCGGCGTGGTCCTGGTGCGCGTGGGACAGGATGACCGCGTCGATCTGGTGGGGGTCGTAATGAAAATGCGTATTGCGGCGCGCCGCCTCGGCGCGTGGGCCCTGATAGAGGCCGCAGTCGAGTAGCAGGCGGTGCCCGTTCACCTCGATAAGGTGCTGGCTCCCCGTGACTGTTTCCGCCGCGCCGCAGAAGGTGATGCGCATGGGTGCGTGCCCGTCCGTTCACGGTTTCGACAACCCGCCACTTCCCGTTGACAGATATTGCATTAGCTGAGAAGATTAATCTACAACAGACGAGTTGGAAACCTAAGAACTGCTGGTCAAAGGGTTTCTGTCCTCTGGCCCTGTCCTGGGCCAGCTGGCGGATCATTTTGGCTGGCCCACGCATTTCCTCGGAGGTTTTCGGGTGCAAAACTAGATCGGGTGGAGAGGGAGAGGAGGAGAGGCCATGTCGACGCCGGTTCCAGCACGCCATCCGTTGCGGCAGCTGTTCGCCGCCCTTACGGAGCACGCGTTCATCGAGTCCCTCGGTCTCGCCGATCCGAAACTGATTGATTACCTGACCGAGCTGCTCATCCGCTTTGTTCATGTCGACGCCATCTGGCGACTTCGCTCGATTCAGGGCAAGCGGCTCGAGGAGGTGGCCGAGATGCTCGTCGAGGCGGAATCGGAGCGGCGGTCGGTCGGTTCCACGCGCGAGATTCACCGGCACATCGGTGATTTTACGCTGTTCTGGGCCGGTGCGTACCCCGAGGTCTTGCGCGAGCTCTGTGCCCCGCTCCGGAAAGACCATCTGGTCGATTACCAGCAGCAGGGCAAGCGATCGTACTGGATCGCGAGCCAGTACGACGACGAACCGTACCGCGAGGAGGCTCCGGTGCTGCGGCGGCTGAGCGAGCGCTTCGAGCTCTGCGCTTTCGGTCTCGGCCAGGTGCGCCGGGAATGGGAGAAGCTGGAGTCGGGCCCGTCGCAGGATACCCGCCTCATCTGCTGACGAAACCCGATCGGGTCATTGCACGCCTCGTTTCATTTCTCTACATTAGCCGCCAATTTGGTGGCTCCAGAGGCCCGTGCCGCCCGCGACGAGCGACGGCGGCGCGGGGTCCCGAGGCGTTCGCATGCAACTGCCCTGTCCGAACTGCGGCCGGATGCTCGAGGCGCCGGAGCCGCTCCCTCCCAGTGCTCAGTGCCCGTTCTGCGCCGTTGTGTTCACGCCTGCCGAACCCGACGCGCGCGGGACGCTCGGTCCGTCGGCGGCCCGCGACCCGCGTCAAATCGCTGCCGAGCGAATAGGGGCGCCGGCGATCGCGCTGATCGTCACCGGTGTGTTTGATCTGCTCGGCGCGGTGGTCGACCTGATCGCACGGCTCATGCTGCTCAGCGGAGCGATCGCGCCCCCCGCTGCTTTCCCGAACCTGTTTGATCCGGATGCCATCCGGCTTGGCCTCGTGATGGACGTCGTCAGTCTCGTGATCGGCGTCGTCATCATCTACGGCGCCGTCAAGATGCGCCGGCTTGAGTCGTTCGGCGTGGCAATCACCACCAGCATCGTGTGCATGCTGCCCTGCGTGACCTGCTGTTTCTGCCTGGGCATCCCGTTCGGCATCTGGGCCCTGGTGGTGCTGAACCAGGAAGCCGTGCGCGCGGCGTTCCGCTAGTCCCCGTCCCATGGGATGGGACGGGTGCCACGCACGGCGAGCGCTACGAGTCGGCCGTGATGACGTGCCGGTGATGTGCTTAGGGCCCGTAAAAAAATAACTTGACCATTGGATCCACTTGCAAGAGAGAATCCGTCGCGTGTCCCACATCGAACGGCCGTTGCCCCTGCGATGGGCAGCCGGGGTATATCAGGGCGGATTCTCTCTTTCAACGGCGGGCCCACACCATGAAACGGGCAGAAATGGAGCCACTGCGAGGCCGCGTTGCGCGTGCAGGCTCGGGGGCTGTTTCGTCGATTCGCCGCCCGACCAAGCCAGGTAGCTCACTCGCAGTGGCTCCATTCGTAGGTCCAATGTGCAAGTTATTTTTTTACGGGCCCTGATTACCGTCAAGAGATGCTTCGCTCCGCTCAGGATGACAGGTTTTCACCGGTCCATCGAAGAGTGGCGGAGTCCTTTTTCCCGGTATCCGCCTCATGCATAGCAGCCTGCACTGCTCGGCGTGCCAGAAGGAGCACGATGCGGCCCGGCCGCAGAACGTTTGCACCTCGTGCGGCAAGCCGCTCTTCGCGCGCTACAACCTGGACGCTATCCGCGATTCGTTTCGCCCGGCCATGGTGCGGGTCCGGCCGACCCGTTCCATGTGGCGTTTCGCCGAGGTGCTGCCGGTGTCGGACGCGAGCCGCGCGGTCTCGCTCGGTGAGGGGCTCACGCCGCTCGTCTTGGCCCGGCCGCGCGGCGAGTTCGACGGCTTCGTCGATCTCTGGATCAAGGACGAGTCGTTCAATCCGACCGCGTCGTTCAAGGCGCGTGGCATGGCGGCTGCGGTGTCGCGCGCGGTCGAGCTCGGGATACAGAAGGTCGCGCTGCCGTCGGCGGGCAACGCGGCCGGGGCCGCCGCGGCGTACGCCGCGCGCGCCGGCCTCGGCTGCGTGCTGATGATGCCGGCCGACACGCCCCCCGCCAACATCATCGAGAGCGTTGCGCAGGGGGCCGACGTCTTCCTGGTGCGCGGGCTCATCAGCGACGCCGGTAAGCTGGTGCGCTACGGCTGCGCGCGGTTCGGTTGGTTCGATCTCTCCACGCTCCGCGAACCGTTTCGGGTCGAGGGCAAGAAGATCATGGGTTACGAGCTGGCCCTCGACCTGCAAGCGGCGCGCGGGTCGTCGGTCCCCGTGTTGCCCGACGTGATCATCTACCCGGCCGGCGGCGGGACCGGTCTGGTCGGCATGTGGAAGGCGTTCGCCGAGATGCAGGAGCTCGGTTGGATCGGCAGTGAGCGGCCGCGCATGGTGGCGGTCCAGGCGGCCGGCTGCGCGCCGATCGTTCGCGCTTTCGAGGCCGGGGCCGAGTTCGCCGAGCCGGTGCACGATGCGCACACGATCGCCGCGGGCCTGCGCGTCCCCAGCGCCATCGGCGACTTCCTGATGCTCGCGGCCATCCGCGGCAGCCGGGGCACCGCCGTTGCCGTGAGCGACGAGGATCTCGTGGCGGCGCAGCACGAGCTGGCGAGCGCGCAGGGGATCTTCGCCTGCCCGGAAGGGGGCGCCGCCTGGGCAGCCGCGAAGCAGCTGGCCGAGACCGGGTGGCTACGCCCCGACCAGTCCGTGGTCCTCTTCAACACCGGGTCGGGCCTCAAGTACACTCACCTCGAGCGGCTCCCCAACCTTCCCGTGCTCGATCCCCGAGATGCCCAGTGGTTTCGTCGCCTGAAGGACCCCGCATGATGCCCCCGCTGGTGGCCCTGCTGGCCGCGCGATTTCCTTTCGGTCGCCCTTCCAGGGCTAGGTGGCTTTTTGCAAATGAATCACCCGGCCGGGTTAGTGCTGCTCGGGCGTACCGCCACACGCCTGTGCGGCCAGGTAGCGCGCGACAATCCGGTCGCGGCGAGCGATCAGCGTCGCGATGATGTACTCGGAATCGCTCGGGTACGTGTAGTGCGCGGACTCGACGACGGTCCGGATCTGGTCGTCGCTGATCTGGGCGATCCGCTCGGCGGCCCAGCGTTTGTCCGCCGGCGTGGTGTCCTCGAAGGCGAGGTTTGGGTAAAACGGCTGCCAGCGGTCGGGATCGACGTCGGCGGTGAAGTATCCCACGGCCGCGCTGTGCATCCGCCAGGTGGTTTCCCACGGCGCGCCAAGCAACTCGGCCCATGGCTTGTGCAGCGGGTCCCAGAGGTACTGCCAGCCGAGACGCGGCCACTTCGAGCGGAACGTAAAGCTGCCCAGTGACGCGCCGTAGTCCCAGACGTAGTAAGCGTAGATCCCGTCCCCTTGCTTGCTCGTCCCCGTGTTGTGCTCGGATTGGTCCACGTTGTTGAGCCAGGCGCCGGCTACCAAGAGAGCGCGCACCTCGCGGCGGTTGCGGTAGCTGCGGTAGGTCCAGCCCCCTTCGTAACCCTTCACGGCCAGCGTGGCGGCGGCGCGACGCCCGTCGTACTGCGGGTTGCCTGTCCCCCGAATCGTGCTGACGGCGGTGGTCGGCACGCGCCAGCCCATGATGCGCACCAGTGTCGAACCGATGTGCTCGGCCGACGTCTGCATTTCCGGGTTGAACGGCGGATCGAAAATGAAGATGTACGTGCGGCCCCGCTCGTCCTTGCCGAAGAAACCCTCCGATGTCCCGTCCTTCTTCTCCTTGGTGATCGTGATGTTCCCGACCGGCATCGCGGCGGCGATTTCCTCCCGGATCCGCTCGGGAGTGTAGGAGCGGATGTCCGTTCGCGTGTAGAAGGCCGAGTTGGGAATGCCGCCGTCCGGCTGTACGTCGTCGGCTTCCAGCGGGGCCCCCTCGATGAGCCGGAGATCGCGACTCAGGTCCGAGAGCTGCCGCCACTGAAACCAGCTGTGGTTGAGGATGGCCATGCGGGGGAACTTGAAGCTGTCGACGGTCCGGACCAGGAAGGTCTTCCAATCGACTCGGGCGCGCTCGAGCTCCTCTTCGATGGCGACCGCCTCGGGATCGTCTTGCGCCTTGCCCGCCGAGAACACCACCTCGAGCGCAGCCAGCCGTTCGAACGTCCAGGTCTCGAATGCGTCGCGATCCTGCGCGGTGATCGAATCCGCCGCCTCGGACGCTACGCCCAGATCGTGGTAGGGGTAGCACTGTACCGCGGCGGCGCACCCGGTGACGGCCCACGCCGCCAGCAGAGCAGCCACCAGCGTCGGCAGTGGGCGAAGCGGCATGGAGATCGTGTCGCGCACTTGCGCTGGCCTCGACAAGACCGGGCGATACGAAAAGGTCAGGCCGCCTGCTTCACCGGCTCCGAGTCGTCCGGCAGGCTGATCTCGATCGCCGGCCCCCGGTAGGCTCGCTCCAGTACCAGCAGGGCGGCGAGCGAGAGGGCAAGCAGCACCGCGATGAGCAGCAGCGTGCGCCGCGGCGTGAGCACTGGCGCGAAACCGAAGAGCACAAGGCCGGCCGTCACGAGGCCGGCCCGCCCCGCAATCCCCTCGGAGATCAGCTTGACCTCCCCGGTCAAATGGTGCGGCAGCGGGATGTACAGCATTTCGATGCAGCTGCGGTACAGGCTGTGGGCGAGGCCCGAGTCGAATAGCTTGAGCAGCGTGGCCCGTATCAGACTGGCCCCGACCAGGTTGAACGCGGTGCCGAACGAAAGAGCCGCCGGAATCAACGCCAGGCCGCCGAAGACGCCCGAATAGCGCATGACGATCGGCGTGATCAACAGCTGAACAGCGAGCGACGTGCAGCCAGTGAGCAGGTAGAAGTTTCCGAAGAACCGCGTGAGCTGCGCCGTGTCGCCGTGGAAGTGGTTGTCAGCGTACGTCTTGAAGTAGAAGTCGATCAGGTTGGTGGTGAAGGCCATGAGGAAGGTGACGAGCCCCAGCTTGCTGACCAGCCGCAGCAGCGAACGGTGGCGCAGCACCGGATGATGGATCCATCGCACCGTGCCGCTGCGCGAGCCGGGCGCCAGGGCGCGCTCGGGACGCGCCCGACTGCCCGATTCCACCGCGGCCTTGGCCGCGAAGTAGCGAAAAACGAGCGTCGCAGCGACCATCGGCGGGCACGCCCCGGCTACCAACCAGAGCAGGTCGATGGTCGGCCACGAGTGCAGGGAGCGAATGACCGCCCCCCCCACCAGGCTCCCCATGATGCCGCCGGTCGCGATGAAGACGTAGAGCCGCTTGGCCTGTGCGGAGCTGAAGACCCGGTTGGCCAGCGTCCAGACCTGCATCGTCGTGACCAGGGCAAACGTCTCCAGAAAGACGTAGAGGGCGCCATAGACCAGGTCGTTGCCACCCGGTACTTTGACGAGCAGCAGCAAGCGGAACAGCAGGGTGCCGCTGCCCAGGAGAACCATGGTGCCGATCGCGATGCGCTCCGGGCGAACCCCGTGCGTGGCCCACGAGATCCCGTAGATGATCGATACGACGGCCAGGCCCACGAGCACATAGACCAGGCCCAGCCCCTTGCCGCCGTAATGATTGAGAAACAATGCCGCGCCCGCCGCTCGGCCCACAACCACCGCGAAGATCAGCAAGAACAGGCAGATCCACAGAGCCAGGGCGCTCGGCAGCTCGCGAGCCGGCGTGCGATCGCTCGTGTCAGGGTCGCCCAGGATGAATCGGTGCATCAGGCTCATGAGTCGTGACGGCTCGGTGTTTGCCCGCCTTCCCACGCGCCCGGAAAGGAGATCGTCCGAACGGGAACGCACCGGCAGCGCGCAAACGGTTGCTTAGGCCGCGCCGTTCGCCCATACCGGCACTCGTCCCTGAGTGGGCCGCTCGATGGGTAAGCCTGGCGGTCCACTAGCCTGGATCGGCAGAATTTGACGGTCGCATGAGACGTGAAGGGATTAATCAGAAATGCCGATTCCAATCAAGTCGCCGTGCACCGAATCTAGGTGGAGTGGGTGCGCTGGGTGAGGCGGGGGCATTCGGCATACGTCGGCTTTCCATCTCGATTGCTCACCTGGACGGCGTGCGACGAGGGATTCTCCTATATGACGATTGCCGTGGTCGGAGCGGGCGGGCAGCTGGGCCGCGATCTCTGCGCCGTGTTGGGAGCCGGCGCCGCGCCGTTGGCGCACGCCGACGCCGAGCTCACGGACGGCGCGTCGCTCCGCCGCGCGCTCGAGCCGCTCGCACCGGACTGGGTCATCAATGCCGCGGCATTCAACCTGGTGGATGACGCGGAAACGCGCGCGGACGAAGCATTTCGCGTCAACGCGCTCGGCGTACGCGAGCTGAGTGCGGTCTGCCGGGACCTGGGCTGCGGGCTGGTGCACTACAGCACGGATTATGTTTTCGGTCTGGATGCCGAGCGGCACGAGCCGTACGCGGAGCATGAGGCGCCGGGGCCGATCAATGCCTATGGCACGAGCAAGCTGGCCGGCGAACACTTCGTGCGGGCGCTGGGACCGCGTCACTTCGTGTTCCGGACCTGCGGCCTCTACGGTCTGCACGGCTCCGGTGGCAAGGCGCGCAACTTCGTGGAGACCATGCTGCGTCTCGGCAAGGAACGCGGCGAGGTGCGCGTGGTCCATGACCAGACCTGCACGCCGACTTACACGGCGGACCTGGCGAGTGCGACCGCGTCTCTACTGAAGACCAGCGCATTCGGCCTGTACCACTGGACGAACGCGGGGAGCTGCACGTGGCACGAGTTCGCCAGCGAGATCTTCCGGCAGGCGGGGATGGGGGTGAAGTGCCTGCCGATCACGAGCGACGCGTACGGGTCACGAGCCAGGCGGCCGCGCTACAGCGTATTGTCGACGGCCCGATTCGTTCATCTGGGCCTGGGCGCGCCGCGCCCCTGGCAGGACGCCCTGGGTGCGTATCTGGACGCTCGAGCGCGAAAGCCCCTTACCCCCATCCCCTCTCCCCACGCTCACTTCGGTGAGCCATGAGAGGAGCAAGCGTGGGCCGAGGGGGAAGTGGCCCCGGTTGAAGAGCGACCCCCCTCTGTCCCCGCCTTTAGCAAAACGGGGAGCAGGGGGGTATTCCAGCCAAATCGAGCCACTACCGCGAGCGGAGGGGTGAACATCCGGTTTCAGCTCGGATGGCCGCGAGGAGAAGCGCGGTGAGACGGCAAACGCGCAGGATCTTGGAGGGGAGCGAGGGATCTCCGTACGACGCAACAAGTCGCTGACCGGCGGGGTCGGGAGACCCGCGCCGAACCAGCTCTCCGCCCTCTGCCTTCTGGTCTGGCCCTTGATCCTCGACCCTTGACTCTCGACTCTTTGCTGGCCCTGGACTCTCGACTCTGGACCCTCGACCCCCTCAATACACGTCCAGCTCGGTGACCAGCCACGGCTCCGCGGCGTCTTCTACCAGCGTGATGCGGATGAACCGCGCGTCGGCGGCGCGCGGAAAGGTGGCGAGTGACGCCCCCGGTTCGCCCACGCCCACGTACTCGAGCGTGAAGGGGAACCCGTGGTCGCCGGCCGTATCGACGCGGTAGCCAGGGGGGGCGCCGTGTCCGTCCGGATGCTGCTGCCGCACGTTCTGGAAATGGCAGACGCAGCCGAGGTCGATCAGGATGTACTCGCCCTTGCGGTGATCGTCGTTGCTGCGCGCCGCCGTGGCGGGGTCGCCGTCGCTCAGCGCCGCCGCGCCCTCGAGCGAGCTGTGGATCTGCCAGAGCGAGCGGTCCGACACGCGTGCCACGTCGTCGGACGCAATCTCGATGTGCCGCAGGCGAGCGGCCTGCCTGGGATCGATGCGCAGCAGGTCGGGGTCCTTACGCATCTCGAAGTCAGGTCCGCAGCCGGCCATCACCGCGGACAGCAAAGCAACGCGCAAGGTGCGGCGCACGGCATCCGTTCCGTTGGGAATGAGATTGGTCCGGGCGGCATTTTCACGAAATCGCGGAATTTGGCAACGCGATCTCGTCGTAGCGGTCTGCAAAGAGCCGGAATGCCCTCACGACGGGGGGACGGCTGGTCAGCGAGACGATCACGCGCGGCAGGTCGTCGTAGTAGTTCTCGCGGAGGTCGGTGGCACTGGGCAGGGCGGGCGAGCTGGGGTGCGAGTGGTAGATTGCCACGAGCTCGATCGACTGCGCGCGCATGTCGCGCAGGGCGGCGAACAGATCGGTCGCCTCGGCGCGATACGCGGTGGGGCTGGCCCGTTCGTTCCGGAGCGGGTAGACG
The DNA here is from genome assembly GCA_041487215.1 of Planctomycetia bacterium. Classification (GTDB taxonomy): domain Bacteria; phylum Planctomycetota; class Planctomycetia; order JALXBF01; family JBGPMX01; genus JBGPMX01. The sequence continues at coordinate 12,541 of JBGPMX010000052.1, forward strand.
TGCGTGGCCCGCGTGCCGACGCCGGCCAGGAGCCCGCAGCACTCGAGCGGCGCCTGCTCGAGCGCGTGCCGGACCATCGTCCGCACGGCATCGGGAACGATCTCGAGCTCAAACGATGCCACGGCGTTGGGGCACCGCCTTTAGTCCGCTGGGAACAGCGGGGTGGAGAGGTAGCGTTCGCCCAGGTCGGGCAGGACGACGACGATGAGCTTGCCGGCGTTCTCGGGGCGCTTGGCGACCTGCACGGCGGCCCAGGCCGCGGCGCCCGAAGAGATTCCGCAGAGAATGCCCTCTTCACGAGCGAGCCGCCGCGCATACTCGAAGGCGTCCTCTTCCTGGACCTGGATCACGTCGTCGACCAGGCTCAGATTGAGCACGTCGGGGATGAAGCCGGCGCCCAGCCCCTGGAGCTTGTGCGGACCGGGCTTGAGCGGCTGACCCGCGCGCTTCTGGCTGATCACGGGGGATTTGGCCGGCTCGACGGCGATGCATTGGAAATCCGGCTTGCGCTTCTTGATCACCTCGCCCACGCCGGTGATTGTGCCCCCGGTCCCGACGCCGCTCACCAGGATGTCGCACTTGCCGCCGGTGTCGCGCCAGATCTCCTCGGCGGTGGTCTCGCGATGTATCCGCGGGTTGGCCGGGTTCTCGAACTGCTGCGGGATCCAGGCGCGCGGCGCGGCCGCCGCGATCCGTTCCGCGGCCGCCACCGCGGCCTCCATGCCATCGGTCACCGGGG
>JBGPMX010000053.1:0-13245 GCA_041487215.1 Planctomycetia bacterium
AACCCGTGCTCACCCGCCCTCGACGCCCAATCCCTGAAAAAGCCTGCCCCCGTTCCGGGTGTTGGCTCCATGCGCCTCAGTCTCCCCCGCCTCTCCCCGGCTCGCGAACGCGCCGCCACGGGGCACATTGTTCCGATGGGTCGAGCCCCGTAGAATCATCTGTAGGATTCCTGAGGGTCCTACGGCGGTTAGGGGCCGGACGGGGGTCTTCGGAAGAGGAACGGGACACTCTCCCCACGCAACTCGCTAGCGCCCGCGATCGAGCGGGCGCTCCCCTTCTCTTCGGGCTCATTCGAGCCACCGTTCGGGTCGTCGGCGGGCCCGGTTCATCCGAGCGGCGTCCGTCACTCGCGCCCCGGGTCGCGGATCCCTCGCGAACCCGATCGGAGCAAGGGGGCTGGTCGTGAACCCGCTGCATCCAGATCTGATGGCGTCTGCCGCCGCGGTGGGGGCGCGCTCGGCGCGCTGGGATCTTCCCTGGCTGCGCTCGTACGATCCGGGCGTCCCCTTCTCGATCGACTACCCGAATCGCCCCGTGTTCGGGCTGCTCGAGGACGCGGCGCGCACCAGCCCGTCGCACGTCGCCGTGCGGTGCATGGAGAGCACGCTGACCTACGCGGAGCTGCTCGAGCGATCGCACCGCTTCGCCCACGCGCTGATTGGTCTGGGCGTGCGACGCGGCACGCGCGTGGGCATTCACCTGCCGAACGTGCCTGAATACGTCGTGGCCTTGGCCGGCACCTGGATGGCCGGTGGCACCGTGGTCCAGCTGAGCCCGCTGATGGTCGAGGAAGAGATCGACAAGGTGCTCGAGGCCACGAACTGCCAGGTCGTGGTCTCGCTCGATATCCTGACTGCGCCGCTCCACCCGCTGTTGGCGCGTGGGCGGATCCGGCACCTGATCGTTGCGAGCCTCGGCCCGCGTGTCGGGCCGCTCGACCGCTGGCTTTACCCGATCGAGCTCTTGCGCCGCGGCCTGCCGTGGCGTAGCCGGCCGGACCGGCCGGGGATCGATTTTGACGAGCTGCTGGCGGGGCAACCGAGCCACGCGCCACGCGTGCGCATCGACCCCGGCCGCGACGCAGCCGTCATCCAGCCCACGGGCGGCACGACGGGAACGCCCAAGGCCGCCGTGCTCACGCACCGCAACCTGATGGCCAATTCGCTCCAGCTCCGCGCCTGGCACAACGCCGTGGACGGACGCGACACCGTGCTGGCCGTCGTCCCCTTCTTCCACTGCTATGGCCTGACCGTGGTGCTGCTCGCCTCGATGGCCTCGCGTGACACGCTGGTGCTCTGCCCGCGGTTCAAGCCGCGCGTGGTCGCCCGGCTCATCGAGCGTACGCGGCCCAGCATCCTCCCCGCGGTGCCGGCGCTCTACGCCGCCATGAACCGCTACATGGAGCGGCACCCGGTCGACCTGTCGTCGATCGAGCTGTCCGTTTCGGCCGCCTCGGCCCTGGATCCGGAGGTGCGGCGCCGCTTCGAGGCCCACGGGGCCCGCTCCTTGGTCGAGGCGTACGGTCTCTCGGAAGCCAGCCCGGCGACGCACGTCAACCCGGTCGCGCGCGGGAACCGGCCGGGCACGGTCGGCCTGCCGCTGCCGGACACCCTGGCGCGCGTGGTGGACCTGGACACCGGCACACGGGATCTTCCGGCCGGGCAGCCTGGCGAGCTGGTGGTGCGCGGCCCGCAGGTGATGGCGGGGTATCTCGACGATGCCGCCGAAACGGCGCGCGTCATCCGCGACGGCTGGCTGTTTACCGGCGACGTGGCCACCTATGATCACGACGGCTACTTCCGCATCGTCGACCGCAAGAAGGACCTCATCAAGACATCGGGCTACAATGTGTTCCCGATCGAGGTCGAGGAGGTGCTGCGGCGGCACCCGGCCGTGTCCGATGTCGCCGTGGTCGGCGTGCCGCACGCCGAGCGTGGCGAAATCGTCAAGGCGTTCATCGTCGCCCGCCCCGGCAGCGTGCTGAGCCGGGCGGAGATCGATCGGTTCTGCGGCGAGCATCTCGCCAAGCACAAGCAGCCGCGCGACGTGGAGCTGTGCCAGGATCTGCCCCGGAACTTCCTGGGCAAAGTCCTGCGGCGGAAGCTGCGGGAGCCGGAGTGAGTGATGCGTGGTGAGTCGGAGCGTGCGTCGGGCGGGTCATCGGTCGAGCAGGCAGGCAACCGCTGAACACCCCGCTTGGCGCGCGTTGCGCCGCACTCGCCACCCACCACGTACTCCGTGCGGCAGGGAGCGCATCGATGGGAGTCGCCAACTACGATTGCGTCGTCGTCGGGGCTGGCGCGGCCGGCACCAGCGCGGCAATTGCGCTGGCGAAGGCCGACTTCTCTGTGCTCGTGCTCGAGGCGGCTCCCTTTCCCGGCGCGGAGAACTGGTCGGGCTGCGTCTATTTCACCGAGAGCCTGGCCGCCCCCGAGCTGCTCGGCCCCGAGGGGGTTGAAGAGCTGGCCTGGGAGCGCCGCCTGGTCGAGCGCGGGATCTTCAGCACCAACGGTCACTCGAGCGCGGGCATCACCTACCGCGACCCCGCCGCATTCCGGCACTGCTACACGGTGCTGCGGCCCATCTTCGATCACCACCTGGCCCAGGTGGCGCGCCGCGGCGGTGCCACCGTCCTGAGCGAGACGACCGCCGAGAGCCTCATCCGCGAGCGCGGCCGGGTCATCGGCGTCAGCACGTCGCGCGGGCCCGTCTACGCGGACCTCGTCTTCTTGGCTGAAGGGGACGCCTCGCACCTCATCACCAAGGAGGGCTACGAACGGGAGACGCCGGGACGCCAGCAGCCGCACTTCCTGCAGGGCGTCAAGCAGGTGATCGACATGCCTCCGGGCGCGATCGAGGAGATCTTCGGCGTGGGCGCGCAGGACGGTGTGGCCTACGAGATGCTGTTGCGCAACGGCACGCTGCGCGGCCGCCCCACGGCGCTGAACATGGGCGGCTTCCTGTATACCAACCGCAGCTCCATCTCGCTCGGGTTCGTGCTCCCGCTCCGGCACCTGCACGATGGGTTCGGCGGCGATCCGCACGTCCTGATGGAGTGGCTGCGCGGGTTGCCGGAGATCCGGCGCTGGACGCGCGGCGGAGTGCCGGGCGTGTTCGGAGCGAAGCTGATCCGGGGCGGCGGGGTCCGCGACATTCCGCATCTGGTCGATCACGGGCTCGCCGTGGGCGGCGCGGCCAGCGCGATCGGCGTGGATTTCCCCTACCCGAACTTCACCGGCCCGGCGAGCGGCATGGGGTTGCTGCTGGCGCGCGCGGCAACTGCCATCCGCCAGCACGGCGGCTCGTTCACGCTCGACGAGTTGCGCCGGCACTACCTTGAACCGCTCCAGAAGACCCATTGGTGGGCCGATGTGCACCACCTGCGGCGCTGGCCGGGATACGTCGAGAAGACCCGCTTCTTCTTCGGGCCGAACATCGACGCACTGCACGGCACGCTCTACCTCTGGACCCGGCCGGGAGTGGCGGGCTGGAGGCGGTGGTGCGGATCGGCCCGGCTGCTGCGCCGGGTGTTGCCCGCCGCTTCGTGGCGCGGCTGGCTCGCCGACACGCGGCAGATGGTCCGCGCCCTCGGCATCCCCGACCTCACGGCCGGCCGGCCGGTCGGCCGGCTGCTGCTGGACGGCTGGGTCAACGCCGGGCGCGATCTCCTGGGCCGCAAGCGGCCGGACGTGGACCCGACCGGTGAGCTGAGATTCCACTACTCGGTGGCCGGCGGCCAGGAGCCGGTCGCCGCGCTGCCGGCGCCGGTCATCGGCTGGGGGCGCCGACTCGCGCCCGTGCTGAGCTGCGCCGCACGGGAGATCTACCGCAATGAGCCCGTGCCGCTCCCGCGCAAGCTGACCAGCGTGCTCCGGCTTCTGGCCAAGCAGGTGAACTTGCTGGATCTGCTGGTGCTCTTCGCTGTCGCCGTGGCACTGGCGGCCACCGCGCTGGCCCAGGGCGCGGTGGACCGGCTGCGGCGGCTACTGCGCCGTGCCCCGCGCGCGCGTGCCGACGGGGCCATGGCGGACCGCTGGCTGGCCGCCACGCAGGCGGCGGCCGAAATGGCTCCAGGGCCGCGCCGCGCTGGCGTGCCCTCCGCGGATCCGCCGGCCGCCCTGCAGACGTGGGAGGACAAGCTCGGTCGCCTGACCTACGAAACCACACGCGAATCGCACATCAAGCTGTTCTGGCCGCAATCACTGGCCGACCGCGGCCGCATCGCCGAAGCCGGCCTCTGGCACGTCTGCCCGGCTCAGGTATACGAATGCCACCCCGGCCCGGCCGGCCAGGTTCGCCTGGTCGTGAATCACGAGAACTGCATCAAGTGCGAGAGCTGCTGGCGTGCCAGCGACCTGGTGGACTGGGGCCGTAACGGCGGCCACCGCTTTGTGTATCGCGTGCTGTCGCCGGTCGTCCAGCGCCTGCTTGCCGGGCTCGACCGCGCGCTGGAGCGGCGCTTGCCGCCCCCGAAGGCGGCGGATTGGTGGGCCGGCCCGCTGCGCCGGCTCGCGCAGCGCGCCGCGTCGGCCGGCGGCAACGGGCAGTACGCATGCGAGCTGATCGAGCTCGAGCGCCTCGGCGACAAGATCGAGGCGAAGCTGCGCGAGCTCGAGCGGTCGCTGGGCGACGAGCCGCGCACGATCGACGAGGCCCGCAAGCGCTGGCTCGAGACCATCGCCACCTACGCCAAGCAGTTGGTGGAAGCGGTGACGAGCACGGTGCGCGAGGGGCCGCTCGCCCGCGCCACCACGCCCGCCCTGGCCGACGTGCAGGCGGCGCTCGCCGAGGCCGCGGGGGCGCTCGAAAGCAAGATCGCCGACGTCACACGGTTCGCCTACGATCGGAACTTCTTCTGGTCCGTCGCCGACGGACGCCAGATCATCGGCCATCAGCTGGAGGGGCTGCGGCGGATCACGTGGGTCCTGCGCGGGCATTTTGCGCCGGCTCCGGCCGAACCCGATCCGTCCGCGCGGTGGCTCGAGGCGGAGCGGGCCGCGGACCGGCTGGCCGGCTTCGCCGGCGAGGCGTGCCGGGTGCTCGACGGCGCGTTCGATCGATTCGCCTGGCGCGATCTCGAGCGCGGCACTCCGCTGACGGCCGCGCAGGCCGGGGTGCTGCGCAGCCTGTCCGCGCGCATTCCGCGCGCCGTGCGGCGTGCGGTGGCCGAAGACGCCGCGTCGGGCGGTGACGGCCGCGATCGTGCGCACCCGCCGCGTGAAAGCTCGGTCCCCGCGGCTGCGGCGCTGCCGGCCGGTTCCGGCGCGACCGCCCCTGCGGGGTTCGCGGCCACGCTTGGTCTCGGTGCCGAGCGCCGCGCCCTGCTCAGCGAGCTCGGCCGGCGCGATCCGTCGCTGGCCTACATGCTGGCGAGCCACCTCTGGTCACGCGACCTGCTGGCCGCACTGGGCGGTCCGGAGTTCCGCGAGCTTGTCGAGCGCCTGGGCGACGGCAGCCAGATGGCGGCGTTCGCCTATGACGGCTGGGTCGAATTCGATCGCGACGATGAGGGCGTGCGTCTGCGCGGGCAGAAGATCTACGCCGCCAGCGCCGCCGCCGACTGGTTCGTGCTCGTCGCCGACGACCAGCTCATCGCCCTGCGGCGCGGCACGCCGGGACTGCGCATCGAGCCGCAGGGGGCGCTCGGGCTGCGCGGCGCGGCACCGGCCACGCTGGTCCTTGACCGGGTCGAGCTGCCGGCCACGCGCTGCCGCGTGGTCCGCGAGGATTTCGAGCGGCTCTGGACGGTGCTCACGGCGGCGGACCTGACGGCGACCGCGTGCGGCATGGCCGACCGCCTGCAAGCGCGCGCGGTCGAGCAGGCCACCAGCCGGGTGCAGTTCCCCGGCCTGTTCAGCGACGAGGATTTCCGCGACACGATCGGCAAGTTCGGCGCGGTCAAGAAGATGATCGCCCAGATCGGCGCGCGCCGTTACCTGATCGAGACGCTGCTCTACAACTTCTGCCCCGCGGGGTGGTCCGAGCCGGACGTTCAGCGCGCGCTCGAGCTCAAGCTGGCCGCTACCGAGGCGCTGGGCACCGCCCGCGGCAGCATCGCGTACAACGTCACGCAGATCTTCGGCGGGCTCGGCTACTCGGAAGAGGACTACCTGGCCAAGTACTACCGGGACGCGGCGACGCTGCGCATGCTCGGCGTGCCGAACGCGCGCGCGGCCGACGCGATCGGCCACGAGCTCATGGAACGCTGGACGGCCGGCGAGCGCGCGCTCGAGGGGATCGCCGAGCCGGCGCTCTATGACACGGCGGCGCAGCGCAAGGCGATGCAGCGCGAGCTGGACGCTGTGCGGCGGCTGCGGCACGACATCGAGGCCGCCCTGGCGCGCTGGAACGACACCCTCACGCGCGACCCTCAGGCGCGCTCCCTATCCGACTCGGTCGCCGACGCGCTCGGCCGCCGCCAGGCGGAGCTTTGCGCCGCCGAGGCCATTCTGCTCCGCACGCACGCGCGGCTCGAGGCCGGCCTTCCCGCCGAGCTCGAGATCGAGCTCGTGCGCTCGTGGCTCGACGACGTCACGGATGCAGTTCGCGAGTGGCTCGACGCCATCGCCGACCTCGACGCGCAGATCTCCCTGCCGTTCCTGCTGCCGCGCGAGCCGCGCTCGCGGCCGGCGGTCTCGTACCGCGACCTGCTGGCGGCCGCACCCGCGTACCAGACCGGTGACTTCCTGGTCAAGCCGTTCGATCCCGCCAGCCCGCGTTACGTGCCGGAGATGGTGCGCTGCGACCCTGCGCTCGATCGCTACGATCGCGAGCTCGACCAGCTCTTCCGCGTGCACTACCGTGAAAAATCGTTCGACGGCGGAAGCTACGAGCGACACGTCGAGCGGCAGCACCGGCTCGACCCCGAGGACTTCGAGCTCTTCCGCGCGCACGGGTTTTTCCGCATGTACATCCCGCGCGAGCTGGGCGGCAGAGGGGCGAGCAAGGCCGAGTACAACCTGCTCATCAAGAACTTGATCGCCAGCGGCGATGTCGGCCAGGCGCTCACAGTGCAGGCCAACAGCTCGATCGGCACGGTGCCGGTGCTGCTGGCGCTGGGCAAGGACTTGCCGCGCGCGAAACGCGAGCTGGCGGATTACGCCGCGGCGGAGCGTGAGCGGTCCGATCTGGCGGTGGAGCTCGAGCGTGCGCGTGGGGCCGCAGGGTCGGGGAGTGCCGCCGAGCAGCGCGAAACGCTGGCGCGGGTGCGGCGCAGCGTGGAGCGGCTCATCGGCGGCCGCGTGGCGCTGCGCGCGCTGTACCACGACTTTCTGACCGCGCTGGAGCACGCCGCCGCATCGGCCGCCGCGGCGGAGCCGGCCGATGCGGCCAGCCACCTCGCGGCCGCGCGCGAGGCGTTCGCATCCGGCACGGACCGCATCGCGTGGCTCGCCGAAGAGCTGGATCGGCGCGTGCAGGCGCTCACGCAGTTCCAGCAGTGGATCGCCGCCGGCCAAATGACCGCCTTCGCGCTCACCGAGCCCTCGGCCGGTTCCGACACCGCGCGCGTCGCGACGCGGGCCGTGCCGCGTTCGGTCGCACTCACCGCGGAACCGGACGGATCGTACCGGTTCACGCCGGCCGCCGGAGCCGCGCCGCGTCGCCTCATCGACGCGCGTCGCATCGCGTTCCAGCCGGACGGCGCCTACTACCGCTGGTCGGACGCTCACGAGCCGGCGCTCATCCGCTTCGACGAGTATGACTACGAAGCGGACGACTCGGACCGGCCGCGCTACTACATGGCCGGGCCGGTGAAGGTGCCGTTCCACGACATCGCCCAGGTCCGCGAGCGGGACGGGCGGCCGCACTACGAGTACTGGGAGCTCAACGGGGCCAAGATGTGGATCACCAACGCCCGCATGTGCGGCGTGATGGTGCTCTACGCCAAGACCGCCCAGGGCGTCACCGGGTTCTACGTGGACCGGCACGCCGAGGGCCTGCTCGTCGGCAAGAACGAAGAGAAGATGGGCCAGGGGGCCTCGGTAACCAACGAGCTCGGCCTGCAAGCGGTTCGGGTGCCGCTCGAAAACGTGGTGGGCATCGAGGGCCGCGGCCAGGTGAACGCGCTCGAGTCGCTCAACGCCGGCCGCTCCGGCCTCACGACCTCGACAACCACCTCGATGGACGACCTCATCGCCCGCGCGGAACGCTTCGCGCACGAGCGCTACGGGCAGATCCCCTGGGGCGTCCGGCACCGGCTCGAGGAGATGGCGATCATCCGCTACGCCTGCGAGTCGATCGCGTATGAGCTGACCGGGCGCGCCGATGCGCCGGGTACGCTGTCGCTGCGCATCGAGCCGGCGATCGGCAAGATGCTGGCCTCCGAATCGCTGCTGCGCGTGATCGAGCTCTGCGAGGAGATCTACGGGCTCGAGGGGCACACGGCGATCTACAACCTGGAAAAGCACAAGCGGGATGGGCGGATCATTACCGTATACGAAGGGACGAACGAGGTCCAGCGGTCGGTGATTCTCAAGGACCTGGTCCGCGAGGTGGCCGAGCGCCGCACGGCCGCGCCGCCGCGTCGGCCCGCCGCGCCCGCGTCCCCCCCGCCGCCCGGCTCGGACAAGCTGCGCGGGCCGCGCGAGACGCTCGAGGAGATGAAGCGATCGCTCGCCGAGCGCATCAGCGAGGCGTTTGCGTCCTTCGGCGACGAGGTGCTCAACAACCCCAACATGCAGAGCGTGTTCTTCGGGCTCTCCGACGCCGCGGCCTGGATCAAGGCGGCGGACAGCTCGATCGCGCGCGCCGAGTGGGTGCTGGCCAACCTGACCGACCCGGCGGACGCGGCCTATCGCGACTGGTGCTTGCGGATCACGCGGCGTGCGGTGGCCGCCATGCGGCGCAAAACCCGGCTGCGGCTAGCCGACCTGGCGGACAGCCTGGCGGCACTGCGGCAGGGGCTCTATCCGCCCGAGGTGCGTGCGGCGAGTCTGATGATGCGTGCGGAATCCAGGCCCGCCCCCTGGCGCGGCGCGGGCACGGCGCACAGCATCACCCGGCCCGTGCAGATCTTCGTGCTGGTCGATCTCGAGCCAAGCGTCTCGCCGCAACCGGCGCTCGATCGCGGTGGCTGGGCCGAGGCGTATTACCGGCTCGATACGGCGGACGCGGGGGCTGTCGCGCTGGCGCGCCAGATCGCCGCGGCGTCGTCGGCCCCGGTGCGGGTGATCGCCGCGGGGGTCGGCCCGCGACGCTCGGCAAAGATCCTCGAGGAGGCGCTGGCCGCGGGAGCCGACGAGGCATTGCTGGTGCTGAGCGACGGCACGCCGCGCACGATCGAGGCGACCGCGCGGGCGCTCGCGCGCACGATCGAGTCCGAGCGGGCGGCGCCGGACCTCATCCTGGCGCGCGAGGCGTCGGGCGATGCGGCGGCCGGCATGCTCGGCGCGCTGGTCGCTTCGGAACTGGGCGTACGGCACCTGCCACGCGCTTGCGCGATCGAAGTGCGCTGCACGGAAGACGAGGCAGCCGCACGCGTGTGGAGCGGCGAGGCGGCCGAGGTCGAGGAGGTCGCCCTGCCGGCCCTGGTCGGCGTTCGGGCGCCGAACGGCCCGGAGCCGTTCGCTATCCGCGATTTTCTCGCCTCGCTCGATCGCCCGATCCGCAGCGTGCCGTGGCCGCCGGACCTGCCGGCGCCCGCGGTGGAGCTGCGCCCCGTCGCCGCCGCCACCGGCCGCACCGGCCCGTCCCTCACCCCGCGCAGCGTCAGCGCGTCCCAGGCCGCCGACATCCTGTGCAGCACGATGGGCCTCGGGACCAGCGACGGCGCCGCAGACGAGAGCGGCAGCTTCGAGGGCGCGCTGCACGAAGCGACGCGCTGGGAGCCGCCCGCCCCCGGTGCCGCGCTGGTCATCGCTGTGGCCGGTCCCCAGGGGCGGCTCCGGCCCGCCGACCGCCGTGCCGTGCGCGTCGCCAGTGCCCTGGCGCGCCGCGAGGACCGGCCGCTCGATGCCCTGGTCTTCGTGGGGGGCGATGAGCCGGCGCAGCGACGCGCCGCCGCCGAACTCGTCCAGGCCGGCGCCGGCCGTGTTGTCCTGGCTCTCACCCATCCGCAGCCGTCCGCAGCCCGGGCCGCGGAATTCTGGTGCCGACTCTTGATCGACTACTGGCCGCCGCAGGCGGACTGGTCCGCCGTCGTGGCCGGCCCGTGGGCCGAGCCGGCGCTCGCCCGGCTGGCCGCCGGGCGCGGAGATCTGGCCTTCCGCATCAGCGAGCTTTCGGCGGCAGGCGCGCGCGTCTGCGTCCGCACCCCGCGCGCAGCGGGCAAGATCGACGCCGTCCGCGAGCTGCCCGACACGCGCCCGCTCTGGGCCAGCGTCGCCGAATCAGCCGACTGCGACATGCCGCCGCGCGTCGCGAGCAACAGCCCCCATGTCGAGCGATGGCCCATCGACGCCGCCGCGTCCCCATCCCGCCGCGAACTTATGGAACTGCTCCAGGGCGTGCGGGAACAGGCCGGGGTGCCGCGCCTGAGCGACGCCGCTTTCATCATCGACGTCGGTTTCGGCATCGCCAACCGGGACGGGTTCGACGCGATCGTGCCCCCGCTCCAGGCGGCCCTTCACGAGATCGGCATCGAGCGGGTGACCGTGGGAGCGTCGCGCAAGGTGACCGACGAGCTGAAGATCCTGCCCGCCGCGCAGCAGATCGGCCAGACGGGGCAGTCGGTGAACCCCACCGTCTTGCTCGCCATCGGCGTGAGCGGCGCACCGCAGCACGTCAACTACATCGGGACCGGTGCGACGATCATCGCGTTCAACCGGGACGCCGAGGCGCCGATCATGACGCTGAACCAACGCCAGGCCCGGCCTCGCGTCTTCCCGGTCGTCGGCGATTTGTTCCAGACCGTGCCGGCGTTCATCGCGGCGCTAAGGCAGCTCGAAGGGCTGGCCTCGCCCCCGGCCGATCGGCCGCTCTCGCTCCAGCGCGTCGGCTCACGCGTGTAGGCGGGTCTCTCCGAGACCCGCTTCAGCGTTTCGGAGAAACGCTGCAGCCGGTCTTCAGCGTTTCGGAGAAACGCTGCTACACTGGGGCGTGCCACGCCAACTCACCAGCACAAATCAGGAGACTACCCCGTCGCGAAAGGCCGCGCTCGACGTGCCCGCCCGGAGTAGAATGAATTAGGAGGTTTACGGGAAATACGCGATCGCGCGGCACCGAGCCTGCGGAACAGGCCCGTGGCGTGGGAACGGAGAAGGGGCATGCTGGAACGGCCGGAAGAGTCGATCGAATCCCGCCCGTCCCTGCCACCGAGCGGGGAGCTTGCCAGCCTGCGCCTCGACACGGTGCTCTCCGGGCTCGGCTGGGTTTTCGTGCGAGGCCGTCTCACCGGTGCGGGCGAGCAGCATGCGCGGAACTGGCTCTTTCGCAGGCGTCCGTCCCTGCCCCTCGCAGCGCGGGCGCGTCTGGAGATGGTGCTGCCGGGCGACCCGGTTCCGCGTGACGTGCCTCTTGGGGCGCGTGGCGAATTCGAGACCCGCCTGCCGGCCCGCCCCCGCCTGCTCGGCGCGCCGGCCCGCATCCACGCTACCGTGCTGCTTCCGAACAGCCGCCAGACACACGTGCGGCCGCTCTATGTTCCGCCGCGCGGCGCTCGTCTCGGGGTGCTCGTTCTCTTGCCGCCAAGCGGCTGGCATTCGTCGGCATCTCCGGGCCTCTCGTCCACCAGCCGGCTGCTCGTGTCTTTGCTGGCGCGCGACGAGACCGGCACGACGCGCAACCCGGTCTTTTTTCTCGGGAGCCTCACTGCGGCGCACCGCTCGGCTGCAGCTCATGTCGATGCCTGGCCCGATGCGCCGGAGGGGGCCGACATCCCGGGCGTCGGGGGAACGGCGAGCGAAACGCCGGGCGAGCGGGCGCGGTGGATCGAACGCCTGCTGAACCTTTATGGCCCGGAGTTTCCCTGCGCGATTATCGGGGACACCAGCCGTGAGACCATCCTGGTGTTGCGTGCCTTCCGCCGGATCGGCGCCCGATCGGATCGGCTCCGCGCGGTGTTTCTCAGCGACACGCGGCCGGTGGCGCGCGGGGTGCTGCGCCAGTCGAGCCAGCCGGGGGAACTCGCGGGGCTCGACCTGCCGCTGCTGATGTGCCGGACACTGGACGAGGCGCGCCGCACCGTGGCGGCTTCGGGGCTGGCGGCGGCCGCGGTGGCGAGCGACCCGGCGACGTACGGCACCCGGCTGGGGTCCCCGGCGCACGCGCGAGTCACGCGGTCCCCGCTAGTCTTTTGCCATGGCATGCTGGGGTACTCGGTGCTGCGGTTGCATCGCGTGGATCTGGACAATTACTTCTCGGGTCTGCACGAGTACTTTACGCAGCGTGGTTTCCACGTGCTCATGCCTCAGCTCGGCCGCACCCACGGCATTCGGCAGCGCGCCGAGCAGCTGCGCCAGGTGATTGGGCGATGGACGTCGGGCCCGGTCAACATCATCGCGCACAGCATGGGAGGGCTGGACGCCCGGTTCATGGTCTCGCAGCTGGACATGGCCGGCCGGGTGGCCTCGGTCACGACCGTCGGCACTCCGCACCACGGCACCTACATCGCCGACTGGTTCGTGGAGCACTTTGATGCGCGTTTCCCGCTGCTTCGTGGGCTGGAGCGGTTCGGCGCGGACATCGACGGCTTTCGCGACGTGACCCGCGCCGCGTGCCGATCGTTCAACGCCGCCGTGCCCGACGCTCCGGGGGTGCGCTACCTTTCCTACAGCGCGTTCCAGGTGGCGGGCAAGATCCCACCGATCCTGCGACGCAGCCACTCGCTGATCGCCCGCATCGAGGGGGCCAACGACGGCCTCGTCTCGCAGGCGTCGGCACGCTGGGGCGAGCACCGGCTCACCCTGCGCTCCGACCACCTCTCGCTGGTGGGCGAACGCGGGCCGGAGTTCTTTGACCATCTCGCCTTCTACCAGCGCCTGGCCGACGACCTGATCCGCATGGGATTCTGAGGAATGTCGCCCGCCACTCCGTGGCGGCTCCAGGTCTTGCGCGACGGAGTGCGGCTGCTGCCCGGTAGTCTCCGCTCCCTTTGCGTCCACGCTCCCTTTCATCCCGGCGCCGTGGCTCCCTACAATGGCGCCCATGGAACTCTATTTCTTGCGGCACGGCAAAGCGGCCGACTCGAATGGCGCGGATATCCCGGACGACTCTAGTCGGCCGCTGACGTGCGAGGGGATCGAGCAGCTGCAAGCCGCGGGGCAGGTGCTCAAACAGATCGGCGTCGCGATCGACCTGATTCTCAC
>JBGPMX010000054.1:0-13139 GCA_041487215.1 Planctomycetia bacterium
AAGCACAAGACGTTCATCGAGGGGCTGAACATTGCCACGGCCGCCGCGCGCGGTCGCGGCGGCGTCTGGGTACTCAACCCGCCTTACCTGCTCTTCTACCCCGACCGCGACGGCGACGACGTGCCGGACGGCGACCCGGAAGTGCACCTCGAAGGCTTCGGCATGGAGGACACGCACTCGGTCGCTAACAGCCTGTGCTGGGGGCCGGACGGTTGGCTCTACGCGGCCCAGGGGAGCACGGTGAGCGGCAACATCCAGCGCCCCGGCGACAAGCAAGCCGTGCACTCGATGGGGCAGCTGATCTGGCGCTACCATCCCGAGACGCGGCGCTACGAAATCTTCGCCGAGGGGGGCGGCAACGCGTTCGGCGTCGAGATCGACTCCAAGGGGCGGGTCTTTTCAGGGCACAACGGCGGCGACACGCGCGGGTTCCACTATGTTCAGGGCGCGTACCTTCAGAAGGGATTCGGTAAGCACGGGCCCCTGTCCAACCCGTACGCCTTCGGCTACTTCGCGGCCATGAAGCACAACAACGTGCCGCGGTTCACCCACACGTTCGTGATCTACGAGGGGGGAGCGCTCCCCGAGCCCTACCGCGGCAAGCTCTTCGGCGTCGCCCCGCTCCTGAACCACGTGGTCGAAAGCGCGATCGAGCCCGAGGGCTCGTCGTTCAAGACGCACGACGTCGGCCACACCGTAACCACCACCGACCCCTGGTTCCGCCCGGTGGACATCAAGGTCGGGCCGGACGGAGCGCTCTACGTCGCCGACTTGTACGAGTCGCGCATCGCGCACCTCAACCACCACGACGGGCAGATCGACAAATCGAACGGCCGCATCTACCGCGTCAGCGCCGCGGACGCCAAGCCGCTTGCGCCTTTCGATCTGTCGCAGCGGTCGAGCCGCGAGCTGGTGGACGTGCTGCGTCACGAGAACAAATGGTTCCGGCAGACCGCGCTGCGGTTGCTGGGCGATCGCAAGGACCAGAGCGTCGTGCCGCTGCTCAAGCAGATGATCGCGGAGAACACCGGCCAGCGCGCGCTGGATGCGCTCTGGGCCCTCAACCTGAGCGGGGGCTTCGAGGAACAGGGGGCGGCCGGGACGCTCGAGCACCCGGATCCCTACGTGCGGCTCTGGACCGTGCGGCTCTTGGGGGACACCCGGCGCGTCTCGCCGGAGATCGGTGCGAAGCTCGCGGCCATGGCCCGCAGCGAGCCGAACGTCGAGGCACGCAGCCAGCTCGCCTGTACGGCCAAGCGGCTGCCGGCGGCCGTCGCGCTCCCTATAGTGCGCGGCCTCGTCACGCACAACGATGACGCCACGGACATCTACGTGCCGCTCCTTGTCTGGTGGGCGATCGAATCGAAGGCCGAATCGGACCGGGACGCGGTGATCGACATGTTCGAGGACTCGACGCTCTGGGATCTGCCGCTGGTGCAGAACCACATCGAGGAGCGGCTGATGCGGCGCTACGCCATGGCGGGCAGCCAGGCGGACCTGGCCGCGTGCGCCAAGCTGCTGCGGCTGGCCCCCGGCCCCGAGCACACCAAGCGGCTGATGGCCGGCTTCGAAACGGCGCTTGCCGGTCGTGCCGTGCCCAACCTGCCCGACGAACTGGTCGAGGCGTTGGCCCGTTACGGCGGCAAGTCCGTGGTGCTCGGCGTGCGGCAGGGAGACGCCCAGGCGGTTCAGGAAGCACTGGCCACGCTGGGCGACCCGAAGGGGGACAAGACCCAGCAGATCGAGTACGTGCACCTGTTCGCCGAGGTGGTTCAGCCGGCCAGCGTGCCGGTGCTGCTCAAGATCATCCGGGACAGCTCGGACGACGCGCTGCGCGGTGCGGCGCTGGTCGCGCTCCAGAAGTACACCGACCCTGAGGTCGCCCGCACCGTGCTCGATACCTACGGCAAGTTCACGGACGACGTGCGTGCCGCCGCCCAGACGCTGCTCGCGAGCCGCACCGCCTGGACGCTCGAGCTCCTCCGCGCCGTGGCTGCCGGCAAAATCGACCGCACTTCGCTGCCGCTCGATGTGCTCCAGAAGCTCCAATTGCATCGCGACGAGCGGATCGCGGAGCTCATCGGCAAGATCTGGGGCGAGGTGCGCCCGGCGACGACCGAGGAGCTGCGCGCGGAGATCGATCGGTTTGAAAGCGTGGTACGCGCCGGGCCGGGCAGCCCGGCCGCGGGCAAGAAACTCTTCATGGCCCAGTGCGGCAAGTGCCACCGGCTGTTCGGCGAGGGGGGTGAGGTCGGCCCCGACCTCACCACCTACAAACGCGACGACCTCCCGATCATGCTGCTCAACATCGTGAACCCCAACGCCGAGATCCGCGAGGGGTTTGAGACCTACCTGGTGGCGACCAGCGACGGCCGCACACTCGCCGGCTTCCTGGTCGATCAGAACAACCGCCTGGTCATCCTGCGCGGCGGCGACGGGCAGAGCGTGGTGATCCCGCGCAGCGAGATCGACGAGATGGCGGTCACGCGCAGTTCGATCATGCCCGAGAACCAGCTGAAGCAGTACAACGACCAGCAGATCCGCGACCTGTTCGCCTACCTCCGGAGCTCCCAGCCGCTCAACGAATGAGATGAACCACGGTGAGCACGCCGGTAGGGAGGACGCGGAGCGTGCGAGCTTGATGTTCTCACGCGGAGCGTGCGAACAAGCTTGGTCTGAGGGAGTGGTGACGCAGAGTGGCCTGCCAATCCATGGCGGTTGCACCCGGGCCGTCGCTCTCACGTGCTTCCGCGCTCCACCGCGTCAATGATCCCGCCCCCCAGCACGCGGTCACCATCGTAGAACACCACCGCCTGCCCCGGAGTGATCGCCGACTGGGGAGCGTCGAACGTGACCCGAGCGCGATCGCGCTCGAGCTCTATCACCGTCGCCGCTGCGGCCTGGTGCAGGTAGCGTATCTTGGCGGCGCAGCGCAGCGGCTGAGCCGGCGGATCGCACAGCCAGTTGAGCTGGCAGGCGTCGAGCGAGCGCTCGAGAAGGTCCTCACGCGAGCCGATCGTCACGCGCCGCCGCTCCGGGTCGATCGCGACGACGTAGCGGCGCTCGCCGAGCGCAATGCCCAGCCCCTTGCGCTGGCCGATCGTGTAGGCCTCGAACCCGTCGTGCCGGCCGAGCACGTTTCCCGCCGTGTCAACGATGTCCCCGGAGCCGTCGAAGTCGGGCCGCCGGTCGCGGATGAATCCCTGGTAGTCGTGTGTCGGCACGAAGCAGATCTCTTGGCTGTCCGGCTTGTCGGCAACGCGCAGGCCGAGCTCGCGCGCGATCGCGCGGATGCGCGGCTTCGGGTACTCGCCGATCGGCAGCAGCAGGTGCGGTAGGATCTCGCGCCGCAGTCCATACAGCACGTACGACTGGTCCTTGGTGGGGTCGAATGCGCGGAGCAGCGAGCAACGAGGCTCGCGACCGGCCGCCGGCAACTCCGCGGCGGTCACGGTGCCTGGCGGCGCTGGGCCAGGTTCGCTGCGCACCCGCGCGTAGTGCCCGGTCGCGATGCGATCCGCCCCGATCTGCTGGGCGTACTGCCAGAGCCGGCCGAACTTGAGCCAGTTGTTGCACATCACGCACGGGTTCGGCGTCCGCCCGCGCACGTACTCGTCCACGAAGTACTTCGTGATCCGCGCAAACTCGTCCTCGAAGTCGATTGCGTAGAAGGGAATGTCCAGCCGGTCGGCAACGCGGCGCGCGTCGTCGGCGTCCGCGGCGCTACAGCAGCCGTGCTTGTGAGAACGGGCGGGAGCGGCCGCGTCGAGCAGCGGCAGCGCGCAGCGCCCTGCCGCCGCTTCGTCATGAACCCCGGTGCGCATGAAGAGGCCGATGACTTCGTAGCCCTGTTCCCGGAGCAGGCACGCGGCGACGGAGCTGTCTACGCCGCCGCTCATGGCCAGAAGCACGCGCTCGGACACCACATCCTCCTGGATCAGATCCGAACGAAACGTTCGGACCCGGGGCAGCGGATACCCCCTCTTCCCCCCCTTGCGAAGGGGAGTACAAGGGGGAGGGTCAGCGTCACAAAATGGGGACAAAAAACCGTATGCATTTTTTCATCAGCCACCCCCGACCGCTCTCCCCACGCGGTTTGGGGCCTTAGTTTGCAGCCGGTTGAAAAAGTAACCCGAAGCGTCAGCGAGGCGGGCGAGTACGCGAATCGTTCGAGGAATTCGAGTCCCTCGCTTACGCTTTGGGTTAGTGTTTCCCTTTTTCAACGGGCTGCTAGAGTAGGGCCGGAACGTCATGCCAAGAGTGACGGAAACCCAGGCCATCGTAGGGGCCACGGGGGGCCGCGGCAAGGAATCAGCTGGCGCGGCGCAGGGGGTGCGCGAGGCCGTTGCAATAGGTGGCGACAAGCCGGCGGGGATCGAGCGACACGGTGTAACGCCGGCCGGCGACGCGGTAGGACCAGTAGATCCGGTCGCCGAAGCCGTCGATGCGGCCCGGCGCACCGAGCAGCGAGCAGACACGGTGAAAGCTGTTGCCGGGCCGTAGGCGACCGAGACGCCGCTCGAAGAGCGACCGGCGAACACGGAACGGTACGCGCGCCACGCCGCGGGCGAGGCCCAGCGCGGCGGCGTAGCCGAGCAGCGGGGCGAAGCAAAGTAGCAAGATCGCCGCCAAAAACACCAGGGCTACGCAGAGACCCATAAGCAGCCAGCGCGCCGGCGCGCCGCTCGCGGCTCCGAGCACCAGGGCGATCCCCGCCACAACGCCCAGCAACCTGCGAATGCTGTACTGAAACGGTCGCGCCGCCATGCGGCGATTCTCCCGCACTCCCAGCAACCACGCAAGCCGTCGCGCGAAGCTCGTACGCCGTCACAGTTCGACGCGCACCTTGCAATGTGTCATCCTGAGCGCAGCGAGCCACGCGCGCCCCTTCATGCAGCCAAGCGCCCGCTCAGGCAGTCACCCTAACCCTGGGATGATGAAAAGCCGGCGATTATCCGCGGATCTCCGCACTCGGGATCCGCGCAGAACCTTTGCGCCCCGGGCAGCTGATACCCCCCTTCCCCCCTTTGCCAAGGGGGGGACAAGGGTGGGTACCAGCGCAACAGGAGAGCCGCCCGCATGTTTAACCGCCATCCCGATCGTGCTACGCTTTGGTTACGATCGGGATGCGCGCCAGACATGGCCAGGCCATGCGTCACCTCCGGCGCCCACCCCGGTCGTGCTACGCTTTGGTTACGATCGGGATAGGGGTTAAACATCGCGCGCCCGTGTCCGGTCACCTGGTCAGCAGGTCAGCAGGTCAACCGGTCAACCGGTCAACCGGTCAGCGCGACTACTCGTGCCGCAATGCTTCGATCGGGTCCATGCGCGCCGCGCGCGTGGCCGGGTAGGTGCCGAACACAACACCGACGGCGATCGAGATGGCGAATGCTACGATGGGCGACCACGGCCGCAGAATGGTCTGGAGTGCAACGAACCGGGTCACGCCGACCGCGACCGCCAAGCCCAGGCAGACGCCCAGAATGCCTCCCAGGCTGGACAGTGCCACCGTTTCGGCCAGGAACTGCCGTACGATGTCCGAGCGCTTGGCCCCGAGCGCGCGCCGGATGCCGATCTCGCGGGTGCGCTCGCTCACCGTCGCGAGCATGATGTTCATGATGCCGATGCCGCCCACGACCAGCGCGATCGACGCGATCGACCCGAGCACATAGCTGAAGATCCGCTGCGTCTCCTCGACCTTCTCCAGCAGGTCGAGCGGCACCGTGACCGCGACGTCTTCGCGCTTGTGGAATTGCTTGATGAGCCCGCCGATGATCGCGGCCGTCTCGCGGACGTTCCGCACGTCATCCACCGCGATGGTGATCTGACTGATCTCCAGCCGCTCCTGCTGGAACGAGCCGGCGCGCTCGGTCGTGAGCACCTTACCGAAGCGGGCGCGGTCGGCCGCGAACGGGAGGTACACGTCGCGGTTGAAGTCCTGAGCCGCCAGGCTCGAGCCGATGCCGGCCGACGGCGCCCGGCGTTGGGTCACGCCGACCACCCGGTAGTACTGGGTCTCGTCGATGCGGATGGTCCGGCCCAGGGGGTCGTCGAACGGGAAGAGCAGTTCGGCGGTCTCGGCGCCGAGCACCGCCAGGTTCGCGAAACGATCGTTGTCCAGATCCGTGATGAACCTGCCGCGGGCGAGCTTGAGCCCGTTGGCGGCGAGATAGCCGGGCATGACGGCGACGACGCGCCCCTCCATCTTGCGGTCCAGGCAGCGCAGCCGCTTGCGGAATTCGCGCATCGGGGTCGCCGTGAGCACGCTCGGGACGGTGCTCACGATGCGCTCGAGGTCCGGGCCGGTCAGCCCGTAGCTGAGCGTCCCTTCATTCTCGATGCTCTCGCCCGTTTCCTTCTCAGGCTTCACGCTGCGCAGGATGATGGTGGTGGCACCAAGCTGCTTGATCCGCTCGACGGCCTCGAAGCGCGCGGCCTCGCCCACGGCCAGCATCACGATCACCGAGGCGACGCCGAGCACGATGCCGCAGGTGGCCAGCGCCGAACGCAGCTTGTGCAGCAACAGGCTCTTGAGCCCGAGCCGGAGCACGGCGAGCGAGGGGATTATCATGGGCATTACCATCCCGCGTGCGATGCGCCGACCGCGGGCCGAACCGGCTCCGAGCGGGCCGCCAGGCCATTGGCCTTGGCGCGCTCGCCCAGCGCCTCGAGGCGGGCGCGCGCGTCGAGTGCCACCTGTTCCCCTTCGCGGAGCCCCTCACGGATCTCGACGAACCGCTCGTTGCTCTCGCCGACGACGACCGGCCGGCGCTCGACGCCGCCGGGGGCGACCACGAAGCTCGAGTGCTCGCCGGCGTCCTCCGCCACCGCCTCGACCGGGACCACCAGTACGTCGGTCAGGCGATCGATCAGCACCCTGATCTCCGCCGTCATACCGGGTTTCAGGCCGGCGTCATCGGGCAGCTCCTCAATCTTCACAATCGTCACGTACTCCTTCACCCCGCGCTGATCGAACCAGCCCTGCGAGTCGGCGAGGGTCGCCACGCTGTCCACGACACCGTCTAGCACCCGGTCGGAATAAGCATCGACCCGCACTTCGACGTGCTGGTCTGGCGCAATCTTCTTGATGGCGGACTCGTGCACCTTGACCTTGACCTGCATGCGGCCGAGGTCGGGCAGGCTGAACAGGACCTGCTGGAAGTGCACCACGCCGCCGGCCTCGATCCGGCTCGCGCGATCCCACGGTCGATCCTTTGCGTACACGACGATGCCGTCCTGAGGCGCGCGAACGACGCAGCGGTCGAGCTGGAGATGGAGCTTGTCCAGCTGCGCTTTCTCCAGAGAGGCGGTGACCTCGGCAACCTCGTAATCGCCCTGGGCCTTTGCGATCGACGACTGCTGGCTCCGCGTGGTGCGGTCGAGCTCGCGGCGCGCCTCTTCGGCGTTCGCCTTGAGCTCCGCCTCCTGGCGCTTGCGCGTGAAGTCTTCGAGCATCCGGAGCTTCTCGCGCGCAACGTCCAGCGTGTTTTGCGACTTGATCACCGCGAGACCGTCGGCGTCGACCTCACTGGCACTGACGTATCCCTTGCGCTGCAGCCGCTCGGAATCGTCGCGGCGCACCCGCGCACGCTTCAGCTCCTCTTCCGCGATCAGCATGTCCCCCTGGATGGTGCGCCGTTCCTGCTGGTAGTCTCCGTTCAGGTACTTGTCGAGATCGATGTCCGCGAGCAGCAGCGCCAGCCGTGCCTTGGCCACCTCGCTGGCTGCCTTGTTCCTCTGGACCTCGAGGTCCTCCTTGGCCGCGCGCGCCTTGGCGTCGGCACTCCGCCACTTGACCTCTTGCTCGGCGTACGACCGGCTCAGCTTATCGGTGTCGAAGTGGAGCACGACGTCCCCGTCGGCGACTCGGGTTCCTTCGGGGAGGACCTGGACGATCTTGATCTGCTCTCCTTCGACCTCGCAGCGCACATCGACGGTCTTGGAGCTTTCGAGGTCGCCGCGCTCGGTGACAGTGATGGCAAGCTCGGACCGCGCGACCGTCGCGGTGACGCGAGGGCCCGGCGCTTGTGCCGGGGCAGCCCACCAGGCGGCCCCGGCAACCGTCGCCGCCAACGCGGCGACGACGCCCGTCTTCCAGCCGATGGACCGCGTGCGGCGACGCCGGCCGGGAGCGATGTCAGCGAAACGGCTCATGGCGTCGACCGGGACCGGGCGCGACAACGGGCGCGCTGCGTCGGCCGGCTCGATCGGAGTGTTCATCGTCTTCGGCCCAGGAATCATGGGATTTCCGGAGTTCCATCGATTCTCTGACAACTGTCATAGGTTGTCAAGAACCCCTCTCCGCGCAGGACCCGTGGCGGGGTGAGGGCCCCAGCACGGGGGCGATGGGACCGCGCATGGGGAAGTCTCGTGAACTGGAACGGCACGCGCGTGGGGGAACGGCAGGCCCGCTGTCACATCCACTCGCGAATGACCTGGCCCTCGTTCAGCCGCACGGGGCGGCCGTCGGGTGACATGACAGTCAGGTCGAGCGACAGGCCGAGCTTGGCGTAGATCGTGGCGGCCACGTCATCCGTGCGGTACTCGTTGCGGGTTGGCCGTTCCCCCTGCGCATCGGTGGCGCCGAGCACAGCGCCCCCCGGCACGCCGCAACCGGCCATCACGCAGAAGCCGGCCGTGGCCCAGTGGTCCCGGCCGCTCGCCGAGTTGATCTTCGGCGTGCGGCCGAAATCGGTCATCCAGACCACCAGCGTGTTCGCCAGCATGCCGCGGTGCTCAAGGTCGATGAGCAGCTCGGGCAGCGCCTGGTCGAGCGGCGGGATGCGGCTGTTCTTGAGCGAGTTGAAGCAGTCCTGGTGGTTGTCCCAGCCGGGATCGGTCACGGTCACGAAGCGCACGCCCGCTTCGATGAGCCGCCGCGCCAGGAGCAGGCTCTGTCCGAACTTGTTGCGGCCGTAGCGATCACGCAGCTTCGGGTCTTCGACTTCGATCTCGAACGCGCGCTTGGTTTCCGGGGCGGTGATCATGTTCAGCGCGGCCCGATAATGCTCATCGAGCGCGTCGAAGGCCGCCGGCTGGAGCTCCGCCCGGCGCTGCAGCGAGTCGATCACGCCGAGCATCCCCTTGCGCCGGCTCACCCGCGCCATGGCCATGCCCTGCGGGGGCGTGATGTCGCGCACGGTGAACTGGAGGGCGTTCGGGTCAGCCAGGATCTCGAACGGGCTGTGCTCGAGCCCAAGGATCCCGGCGGTCCCGCCGTTGAACGTGCGATCCAGGTTCTCGCCCAGCTGCACGAACGGGGGGAGCGCCGACTTGAAACCGCGCTCGTGGCTGATGACCGACCCGTAGCACGGGTAGCGCATGCCGGCATTGAAGTTCCGCCCCGACATGCACCACATGTCCGCGATGCCGTGGCTGCCGTTCTGCGGGTTCCAGCTGCGCAGCAGCGCGAAGCGCTTGAGCTCGCGGGCCAGCCGCGGCACGATCTCCGTGAACTTCACGCCCGGCACGGCCGTGTCAATGACACCAAACGGGCCGCGCACGTTGACCGGCGCGTCGGGCTTCGGGTCCAGCGTGTCGTGATGGCTGGTGCCGCCGTGCGTCCAGATAAAGATGCAGTTGGTGTCGGGCGCCGGCTTCCCCTCGCGCGCCAGCGCGTGCTTCTGCGCAAACACCATGGGCAGCGACACACCCAGAGCACCCAGGCTGCCGATCCTCAGGAATGCCCGGCGATCGATCCCCTCGCAGGTTCGCACCGCACCGGTCAGGAGATTGAGCATCGATCGGTCTCCGATCCAGGGGAAGTCAGACGCAACGCCAGATCCAAGGCGGGAATACGAGCAGGTACTCGAAGTATAACCGGCCTGGAGCACAGATCAAAGGGCAATGATGCGTCGGTACTGGGTCAGTTTGAGGAACGCCCCCCCCTTTTCCCCCCTTCGCAAGGAGGGGACAGGGGGGTATCAGCCAATTTGAGCCACTACCCACTATCCACTATCGATGCGTCTGGAACCGCTCGCCGCGATCGGGCATAATGGTGCCAGCCCCAGAAATGCTGCTCGGTGTCGCACTGCCGGAAGTTGCCCCGAGCTCCAGCCGCACTGCCAACCCCGCCCCGCTTCCGCCGCAGGAGACACCTACGCGTGACGATGCTCCGCGGATACCCACGAGCCCTACGGCCGGCGATGCTTGCCAGCTGCTCCTGGCTGGTGCTCTCGGGCATGGCCGCCGCGTGCGCACGAGCGGGTGATTTCCAGATCGTCCCGCCCGCGGTCGCGCTCGAGGGGAACTTCGCCCAGACCCAGCTGGTCGTCACGGCGCTCGACGCCAGCGGCGCGGTGAGCGAACGCTCGGAAGACCTCACGCCTCGCGCACAATACACGTCGTCCGATCCGAAGATCATCACCGTGTCGGAGACCGGACGCCTGCTCGCCGTCGCGAACGGCCAGGCAGTCGTGACGGTGGCGGCGGATGGCGTGACGCATCCGGTCAGCATCACCGTGTCCGGGGTCGTCGAGCGTCCGCAGGTCGGATTCGTGGAGCAGGTGCTCCCGGTCATCTCGAAGGCGGGCTGCAACGCGGGCGCCTGCCACGCCAGCCAGCAGGGCAAAGGGGGCTTCGTCCTCTCCGTCTTCGGCTATGACCCCGACGCGGATTACCGCATGATCGCGCGTGAGCAGATGCAGCGCCGCGTCAACCGCACGGATCCAGCCCAGAGCCTGATCCTCAAAAAGCCGACGCTCGCCGTGCCGCACGGCGGCGGTCGGCGGCTGGCGCCGGGTTCGGTGGATTACGAGATCCTCAGGGCGTGGGTCGCGGCCGGCGTGCCGGGCCCGAAGGGGGATGCCCCGCGAGTGACGGGAATTACCGTGACGCCGACGCGACGCGTGGGCGACACCGGTTTCACCCAGCAGATCCGGGTCGTGGCTCGCACAAGCGACGGCGCGGCACGCGACGTGACGGCGTGGGCCAAGTTCGACAGCATCGATGACGGCGTCGTCGCGGTCACGCCCACCGGGCTGGCCCGGGCCGTCGGGCGCGGCCAGGCACCGGTCATGGTGCGGTTCGGCGGGCAGGCCGAAATCTGTACGGTAGCCGTCCCATACGGCGCCGCTGCGGACCTCGCCGGCTGGCAGGACAACAACTTCGTCGACACGCTGGCTGCCGCCAAGTTCCGCGAGCTCGGCATCTCCCCCTCTCCGCTTTGCGACGACGCTACCTTTCTGCGCCGCGCCTACGTGGACGCGATCGGCACGCTGCCGACCGTGGAGGAAACTACGGCGTTCCTCGATTCCGCCGATCCGGACAAGCGTACGAAGCTGGTCGACCGCCTGCTCGGCTTTTCGAGCGATCCGGCGGCCGCCGCCTACAACGACCGCTATGCGGCGTACTGGACGCTCAAGTGGGCCGACCTGATCCGCAACTCGAGCGGCACGCTGGGCGAGCAGGGGATGTGGGCGCTGTATAACTGGATGCGCGAGTCGTTTCGGACGAACATGCCGTTCGATCAGTTCGTGCGCGAGCTCGTTACGGCCAAGGGCTCGATCTTCTCGAACGGACCGGCCAACTTCTTCCGCATCGCGAACAACCCGGCGGACCTGGCTGAGGCCACGTCGCAGCTATTTCTGGGCGTGCGCCTGCAGTGCGCCCGGTGCCATCACCACCCGTTTGAAAAGTACGGCCAGTCGGATTACTACGGCTTCGCCGCGTTTTTCTCGCGCGTGAGCACCAAGGGGAGCCAGGAATTCGGCGTCTTTGGCGGGGAGGCGGTCGTGGTGGTGCGCTCGAGCGGCGAGGTCGGGCACCCGCGCACCGGTGCGATCATGAAGCCGACCCCACTCGACGGGGAACCGGTCGACGACCCGCTCGACCGCCGCATCCCGCTGGCGCGCTGGCTGACCGCGCCGCAAAACGAGCTGTTTGCGCGGAATGTGGTCAACCGCTACATGGGTTACCTGCTGGGCCACGGGCTGGTCGAGCCGATCGACGACATGCGAGCGACCAATCCGCCCAGCAACGTGGCGCTGATGGATGCGCTTGCGAAGGAGTTTCGCTCGAGCGGTTTCAACCTCAAGCAGCTGCTGCGCACGCTGATGAACTCGCGGCTTTATCAGCTCGACGCGCAGCCGCTCGAGTCCAACGCGAGCGACGCGCGATTCTACAGCCACTACGCGGTGAAACGGATCGGCGCCGAGCCGCTGCTCGACGCCATCGACCAGGTCACCGGCTCGCGCACCAAATTCCCGAACCTGCCGCTCGGCACGCGTGCCATCGAGCTGCCCGATGCGAACTACCCGAACTACTTCCTGGCCACGTTCGGCAAGCCGAAGCGGGTGAGCGTCTGCGAGTGCGAGCGGGTGCCGGACGAGAACCTGTCGCAGGCCTTGCACACGTTGAATGGCGACGTGATCGCGGCCAAGCTGGCCGATGCGAACGGCCGCATTGCCCGCCTGGTCGCCGCCAAGAAGGCGCACGACGAGGTCGTGACCGAGCTGTACCTGGCGGCGCTCGCGCGGCGGCCGTCCGCGGCGGAGCTGGCGGCGACCCAGAAGTTTCTAGCGGAAAGCCCGAGCCCCCAGGAGTGTTACCAGGACCTGCTCTGGGCACTGCTCAACAGCAACGAAGGGCGCAATCGCTGGCTGGAGGTTTCGGTTCGTGCGGGAAAGTACGAGCTGGACAATTCGCACAAGATCGGCGAGCGGCAGATGGCGAGCGGCGGGCCGGGCGCGCCCGTACCGATCGACGATGACGCCGAAGTGGTGCGCCGGGCGATTTGGCTGGAGACCGACAAGCAGTATCGGGCGGCATCCGAAGCGTTGATCAAGATCAAGACGGGCAAGGAAGTAAAAGTAGAAACAGTGGAAGGGCGCGCACCTGATTTCTCGCGGGAAGAGGCCCATACCTTCATCGGACCGCAAGTTTCCATCGCCGTGGACCGCAAGCCATGGGAGGAAAGAGTCCGCGCTTATACCAAGGCCTTTCGCGAATCACCGGCGATTATCAATTCCATCGTGACGTTTTCGGCGCAAGCGCAAAACGCGTATCAGGTGACCAGCGAAGGGACGCAACTGCAATTCGGACAGATTCGCTACCGCCTGGAGCTGTTCATCCAGGGCAAAGCGCCGGACGGCATGGACATCGACCGCTATTACAATTTCGATTGGGTTGAGCCCAAGGAC
>JBGPMX010000055.1:0-13104 GCA_041487215.1 Planctomycetia bacterium
CGCCGATCTACTTCCTTCTCGGCAGCGCCCAACCCGGAATGATCGTCACGCAGCGAGTTCAGCACGCCGGGCGATATGCCGTGGTGAGCGCAGTACTGCTTGAACCACCACGCGATGACCCTACCTGCGTTACCAATCTCCAGCGCGCACTTCCACATCTCCGTGAGGAACATCCATGTGAGGACAGCGCGCTTGCCGTGGAGTTCGGCGAGGCAGTCCCCGAACTGGCGTTCCCGTCTCTCGTCCGGCTGATGGGCGTACTGGGTGTAGAGGAACACGTCGATCAGCCGCTTCGTGGTGAACGTGCATGTACCCCGCGGCACAAGGGGTCGCGCATCCGGCACCGCGGCCAGGTGATTCTCGTACTGCTTGGCGGTGCCCTCGACCCACCTGCTGTAGCAGCCCGTTGAAAAAGCCGCGAATCACGCGGCGAGGGAGCCAACGACGCGCGGCGCCGACGCGAACGGTGTCAGCGCGATGACGCGTTCCAGGCGCCGACCGAGCGCTAGCCAAGCGGCCCAGCCATGCTTCATGGCAAGATAGAGAGACAACAAAAGATCGCCGGCGGCCTGCAAGCCCCGCGGTGTCCCCATCCCGAACAGCATGCGCATGATCAGACCCATATTCCGCGCCGCCACCTGGATCAAGTAACGCTTTGTCACCCGCTCCAGCCCACGCAGCCAACACCGCCGCGCTCCGCCTGTCTCACACACGTGCGCAAAACTGCGTTCCAACAACTCGCTGCGCAGCCGCTGCAGCCGTTTCCCGCGTGCCCCCTTCACGCGCCTGCGATTGCCATACACCGCCTGGCGGTAACCCGCGGGCTTGTCGGTCCAGCGCCGGTCATCCGCCCGGCTTGGTTCCGGGATGTACGTCCGCAGAGAGGCGTCGCCCGCCAGCTCCAGCGTCGATGCCTTGTGGTATCCCTTGTCCGCCGCTACGTCCTTGATCTCCGCCTTGCTCCCGGCTTCCTGCACGTTCCCCTGCGCTTCGATCACGCTATCCACGATCGTCTCGCTGTCCGGCGCGTCTCCCCCGTGCACCGTCGCCGCCAGCACCAGATCCGTCTTCAGATCCACCACGTGCTCCGCCTTGTACGCCAGGTGCGTGGTGCCGTCTTTCATCTTGGTAATACGGCTCTCCGGATCGGTCGGCGACTGCCACTCCTCATTCGATACCTTCTTATCCTTGCGCCCCTTGTCGAAGCGACGCGCCTCCTCCTCGGTCGGATCCTCGATCCCCGCTTCTTCCGCCAACCGCTTGAGATAGGTCATCCAGTCTTCGCCGCTCTCCTTGCGCACGATCGATTTCATCGCCGCGTTCGCCTCGAGCGTGGTCGAGTCTACTCCCACCGTCTTGCCATCGAGCAGCTTCTTTTCCGAGGCGATCCGCAGCACCAGCCGGAACACCTCCGCGTGCACCTCGAGCGGCAGCCGCACGTGAATCCGGCTCATGCTCGAATGCTCGGGCGTCTCTTCGGTGGGCGGCACGCCCAGGAAGGCCTGCAGCGAGCGGCTGTCACTGCACCGCCAGGCGATGCCACGCTGAGACGAGATGCCCTCGAAGTAGCCGACCAGAATCATGCGTAAGTAAACACCCGGCGGGATCGACGGCCGTCCCAGCTTGTCCGCGTAGTACGGCGCACAGAGCCGCTCTGTCCAGCGGTCGAAATCGACCCCGGCCAAGAGTTGGTTGAGCTTCTGATAGAAAGGATGTCCCGGTGACTTCGGCAGCGCGCTGGTCGCTACCCATGCCTCCTGCTCTTCCTGACTGCGTCGCCCGAGTGCCATCGTGGAGATCCCTCCGTGAATGCGTGCTCGATGGCCCGTAACATACCATGCCTGTCAACAGGACTTTTTCAACGGGCTCGTAGGGGTGGTCGCCGAGGGTCGTCACAAAAACGGGAACGATCCTCAAGAAGTTCGCCGGGTCTCTGTCGCTGGTAATGTAAAGGCGGCGGAAGATGGTGACAAACGACCGGATCTCGTCATCGGTGGCGGGGGTTTCGAGGGTGGGGTTGCTGCGCGGGCTCATGAAGCCGCTGGACGATTTCAGCGAGCCGGGGCCGTCCTTCATGAAGGCCGAGTTCATCAACTCGTATAGGTCTCGGACGAAGTAGCCCAAGAGCCGGGTATCGTCAGTGGAGAGCGAAACGCCCGCCAGCGGGATCGGCTTAGGCTCGGCCCGCATGAGTTCGATGTCGTGTTGCTGTGCGTCCCCTGGAATGCCTCGGGCGGTTGGGCTCCCGGTCAAGATCCGGGCCATCTCGTCGTGGGTGATCTCTCGGCCTGTTTCGTCCTCCAGATACTCGGAGGGGCCTACGGTGTTGAACTTGTCCCAATCATTCGGGTCGCCGAGACGTTCCGCAGTGCCTTCGACGAAGAGATGACGGTACGTCAGGATATCCCGCTCCGCCCTAATTGACCTGTCCTCCGCCACAAGTTCGACCGCAGCCCGCGCGACCGGATCGAGCGATTTCGCGTCGAGGTATAAGTAGCGGTCCTTGAACTGCTTGTCGGTTCGGTCCAAGTAGCGGATTTTCCACGACAGCATCATGGGCGTCTCCTTCCATGCAAATGCCCCAAGATAGTAAGGACACGCTAGTTCTTCACAGGTTCGTCTCTTGTGAGACCAGCCGGCTAAGAACAGATGCACCGGAGCCAAAACCGACGGAAATCGAGCCGACCCAACACGAACAATCGATCAGTGTCGCAGTGGGACTGCGTGCCCGCAGTAGGCACGAAACGATCATACCGAGGCTGTGTCTGCCCTTGTCAGGGTGGAGACGAGACTGGCGGTGTCCCGCTGCTCTCGTCACCGCGTTGGCGTAGCGCGCGTCGGTCCGAGACACGAATGGCGCTTAGTTTTCTCGAACGGAAAATCTCCATCCTGGAGAAACTGACGTCTCAGGAACCTCGCCTGTTGGCGCGACCGTCCTTGGTTAGAATAGCGCATCCTCGTGGCCTCCTTGCCGGTGATGGATCTGTTGACAAGGACCATCTATGCAAGAGGGGCCTTTTTGCACATATCATTTTCAGCTGAGGACTTGTGGAAATCTACGTGCCATCGGTCCGACACACCGACGCACTTTGGCAAGAAGAGCCCATGAGGCCGTCACCGAAAACTCGTCCGGAGGGGCTTCGCGGCAACAATCGATGCCAGTTCATTCCCCCCGCTGCTTCCGTGGCCTCCTCGGGACCCCTCACACGCGAGATGAAACACGACCCCGATCCTCGCCGGCTGCACAAGCTCGCAGATTCCACAGCGCGATCGTCGCTTTCGTCTTACTCCCCCCGCTTGAGCCAGTGCTCCAGGAACAGGAGCTCGAGCTCCAAAGCTTCCGGCGTCGGCACGTGCGTGGGGCGAGCCGTCAGAGCGACGCGGTGCTCGTAACCGAGCACACGGTTCACCTGGACCAGGTGGTTGAGCGCACGCCAGTTCGCGGGCGGGTCCTGGATGCCGCCGGATACCAGTACCGGCCGCGGCGCCACGAGCGCGTGCAGGTCCACCAGGTCTTCCCCCGCTTCGATCAGCTCCCTATATAGACCCGTGCGTGGATTGTCCGCCGTCGGGATGCCCGGCTTGCGCTGCCGGCCCGGCTCGTACCCCAGGTACCAGGGCTCCCAGTAGTTCACATTCGCGTCCTTCTCGTTGAATACGATGCCCGGGTCCGACCAGACCGCGCACGCAAACCGGTCGTCCAGGCAGGACGCGAACATGGACCACTTGCCGCCGTACGACAGGCCGATGATCCCGATGCGCGCCGGATCGACTTCCGGCATCTGTGCCAGCGCCGTGTGGCAGCTCGACGCCACGTAGGCCAGGTACCCCAGCGGCTGGCGGTTCTGCGCGATGCCGGCGGCAACCAGCAGCTCGCGCGTCTCGGCCCCCGACTCGTCCGGCGGGGCCGGCGTGCCGATCGATAGCGTCACGAAGCCACGCCGCACCAGCTGCAGCCCGTAATCGTGCGTCCCCTTCCCCTTGGCCCCCTGGCCGATGCTGGTGAGCGGCTCGTAAAACGGCACGAGCACCGCCGGGAACGGCCCCTTGCCTTCCGGCACCAGCAGATAGCCTTCGGCGGTCTTGCCGTCGGGCGTAATCTGCACGCGCACGTGCTGCTGCACGTAGCCGGGTTGCGCCACCGACTCCAGCCGCTCGACGTTCGGCCGTTCGACGCGTGGCGGCCAGCCGCCGAGCCGGCGCTGCCAGGTCTCGAAAATTTCGTGGCGGCGCCGCGCCCAGTCGGCGGCCGATCCCACCGTGCTGCCGTCGGCGAACCGGAGCGGCGAGCGGTAGGGACCGAACTCGCCGGCGAACTCGGGCGGCGGCTCGAAGAACCCGGCGAGTCGCGGATCGAGAGGCGCCGCGGCATGCAACGCGTCTCGCCCGCGGCCGCGGACCTGGATCATCAGCCGATCGACCGCGGCGGCAATGCGCTGCTCCGTGTCCAGTGCCCAGCGATCGGCGGGATGCATGTACTCGAAGAGGTTCGTCCCCTCGTAGCCCCCCTCCAGGATGTTGCGCCGCGACGGGATGTACGCGGTGAGGTCGGCCGAGTACGAAGTCACCCAGGTTGCGGCGCCGTACTCGGCACGGAAGCGGTGCGCATAATCCACCAGCGTTTCGCCGCCGAGCGAGATCCAATCCTGTTCGCCCAGCCGCCAGGCCTGCACGGCGAACGGGGCCGAGTCCACGAGGCGCTCGCCGGCATCGAGCTCGTTCAGGAACCGCCGGGCCCAGCGGGCGCGGATGGGGTTCGTCCCCGCCGCGTGCTGCTCGAGCTCCTCACGGGTCGGGTTGCGCTCAAAGGCAAGCGTCACGGATTCGAACGCCGTGCGCAGCTCGGGCTCGAGAGCGTGCATCGGCTCGCCCAGCACCGCCTCGACCGACGCCGCCAGCTGGTGGCCGTACTTCTCGCACAGCTCGACCGTGCGACGCGGCAGCGGGTTCTGATCACCGCCGCAACCGTTGACGAATAGAGCCGTCGCGCCCGGGTGGCTGCTCTCGAGCGCGATCTGCGCAAACCCGGCGTAGTCGCCGCACCACTGGTAAAAGCTGAGCGTCGTGTGGTGGCAGGCGTAGGCAAAGACCACGGCCAGGAGCTGGCCATCCGCCGATCGGACGCACAGGACGGGCACCCGGTGATCGACCGGCCCCTGCAGCGTCTGGCCGCGGGCGAGCAGGTCGGGCACGTCGCTCTCGCGGTTGTTCCGCCGATTCACGGCGAACGTGCATACGCCGTCCCCCGCATTCAGCGTCGCCGGAGCCAGTGACGCGAGCGCCGCGCCAATGATACGGATCATCTCTTTCTCGAGCCGGTCCGAGTACTCGTCGACGAGCCGCTGCTGTGTCTCGTCGAGCGGGTAGTAATCCTCCAGATCGCCGCGCACGACCGGCGCGCAGTGGTTGTGCGAGTAGGTGAGACGGATCCGCGACCGGTCCAGGCCGTGCTCCTTGTGGATGGCGTCGCTCACGCGGTCGTCCATCCACTTGGGGATGCCGCAGAGGTCGCTGGTGAGCAGGACGACGCGCTCGCCCTTGGCGTCCTCGAGCGCGACCGCTTTGATCCAGACGTCGTGCAGCTTGCCTTCAGCGGGATGGTCGCGCCCGCCGTAGCCGGCGAGCCACATCGGCTGGGTCGGCGTGATGTTCGCCTTGGCCACGCCAGCACGCCACGTGCCGGTTGCCGGCGGTGCGTCCGCCGGAGCCGACCTTGCCACAACACAGAGAAGCAGCGTGATACACGAACAGAGCCGAATTCTCATGGGGAAGTAACCTCGAGTAGCGATGCGGTCATGGATCTGTGAAAGAGGGTCGGGGTGAGGGCCCGGGTGAGCGCCCCCTCACACAGCGAAGCGCCCCCTCACACTCGAGACACCGCCCCCTCACCCTGCCCTCTCCCCCGCATGATCCATGAGCGCGGGGGCGAGGGGACCGCAACGCAGTAGAGCAGCCCGGGATAGTACCGAGATCCTTCGCCGCTCGTTCCTCGCTGGCTCAGGATGACAACCGACTGCCGACTTATGAATGACTGTTGACTGCCGACTGCCGACTGCTGACTGCCGACTGCTGACTGCCCCCTTAGCTCACCTCATCGACCATCGACCCGAAACCCGGCCCGCCCGCGGCGACGTAGCCCAAGCTCGCCCCGGTTTCCGACGGGCTGACCCAGAACGCGTACAGGCGACCGCCGGCCAGGTGGAAGCGGAATCGAACCGGCCGGCCGGCAACGCCCGCGAGGTCCGGCTGCCCCTTCCAGGCGACCAGCGACCGGGTTCGATCCTCGCGCAACGGAATGCAGTTCTCGCGCGAAAACGGCGCGATGACGCGGCCGGACGCATCGAGCACCTCCGCGCGCAGCTCGCCGCGCGGCACGGCCGCGTTGACGAACAGGAACCGGCCGCGGAACCGCACAGGGCGCGTGGTGAGGGAGCCGCCCGCGTCACCCGCGTCGAGCGACGCGAAACCGTCGCGGCGTAGCGTGGCCAGCCCCGTGGTGCAGGTGCCGGACGCCGTGGAGCCGGGCACGCCGCCCCGCCCACTCACGTAGAAATACAGCTCGTCGCCGACCACCAGGCAGCAGCCGCCGGCCGACTGCACATTGCCCCAGTTCCAGTCCCCCTGCTCTTCCGAGACAGGGATGAACGGCTTGCGCTCCGGCCGGTGCCAGTGAAAGCCGTCGCGGCTGAAGCCGACACAGAGCTCGTTCGGCTTGGCGCGGTCGCGCGGCTGGCCGCGCCAGATTGTGAACAGACCCAACATGAGACTCTCGTAGGCCACGCAATCCAGGTTGTAGAGCTGGCAGCGCGTCTTCAGGTCGCTGCGCTCGGGATCGAGCCGATCGGCCCCAACCCACGGCACCGCCTCGTCCTGGCTCCACCGCGCGGCCTCGAGAAAGTCCGTCCCCTCGTGGTAGCGGCGGACGCGGCCGCCGCCCGACACGTCGGCCCGGATGCTGAACACCCACTTCTTGCGGAACGGGTTGTAGAAGAAAGTGCTGCGGTCGCCCGTGGGACCGGACGTGCCGGCCCGGTTCCAGTGCACTCCGTCCGCCGAGAAGAAGAGCTGCATCGCGCCGCCCGCGAAGTAGCCGAGCTTGTAGCGCCGCTCGGCATCGGTCTCGGCGTCATCCAGCCACACGGTGCTGGAATCGCGCCAGGCCGGGCCGAGCACGATGTTCGTTCCTGCGACGACATCGAGACGCGGCTTGGTCCAGTGGATCCCGTCGTCGCTGGTGGCCAGGCAGGTGCCTCGCACGTGGCCTCCCATGTACCACAGCTTGAACCGCTTCTCCTTCGGGTCGTAGAACGCGCCGTCGCTGAAGGGCATGGCCGTGGGATTGGGAATGGTTCCGGTCTCCCACGGCTGATCCGGTTTCAGCACTGGCGTGGCCGGGTGGTAGGTCGCGCTGTGGTACGTGCGCTCGAGCGTGCTCTCTGCCACGAGGAAGTCGTCCACGAGCAACTGCCGGCCGGTGTCGATGGGGATTACGTCGGGGGGTGAGACGAGGTAAGGGGGCGTGGGCAGCTCGGCGAGCGGCAGCGAGACGCCGCGCGGGGGCCAGTCGGCGGGGAGACGGATTCCGTTCGGGAGAAGCGTGGCTGCCGGATCATCCGCAGCCCGCGCGGCCGCGGTGAGCCCGAAGGTGGTGGCAGCGGCTGTTGCCGCGAGAAAATCGCGCCGTGTCAGACCTCTGTGCTGGGATGGGTGCATGGCAGTAGATTATTGAATAAGGGCATCGACCAGCTCGATGGCGTCGCCCACCTGAATTTGCCCATCGCTCAGCACCTCGGCGCCGATGCCCCCGCAGTGTGCCAGGCCCGGCAGAATGTCCCGGCTGCCCACGAGCTGAGCCAGGTGGCTGCAGGGGGGCCAGGGCTTGAGCCCCTGAAGCAGCGCGCCGCCCACCCGGAATCGCTTGCCTACCAGTTCCGCGAGCGCGACGCCGCGCGTGACGATGTTGCGCCGCGGAGCACCCGAATCGAGCGCGAGCCCGAAGCGTTGTCGAACGCCTTCGATCGCCTCGAATTCGATGAACGTCACATCCGCATCCCAGACCGGGTCGCCCGAGTAGTAACCGGTTCCTTCGCAGTAGCGATCTCCTTCGAGACCGCCGCCCGCGACCGCGCGCACTGCCTGCCGCGCTTGCATCGGCGCACTGCCCAGCGATGCAACGTAGATCGATGCCACCGTGCCTTGGTTCGTCGATGCACTCATGACTTCCGGGCTCCGGGCTAGCGTGCTGGTGTCGTTTCTTGGGCGAGCCCATTGTACTGCGGGACGCTTGCCGAGCCACGCTCATATCCGCGTCCATCGGCGCGCCAGCGTGGCTCCCGTTTATGGCTTGCGGACCGCCGCCGGCTGGCGTATCACGATGGACCGGTCTCGGCGCGCAGGCCCCGAACGCAGCCCGGCGACGAAAGCTTTCCTATGTTTCGACTCGGTCCCATCGTATGGCTCGCGTACGCCCTCGCGGCGCCGGACCCCTGCGTCGCACAAACGCGGGCGACCGAGACGTACCGCCGCGTCAAGCAGCAACTCGACGCCGTTGCGGCGATCGACACCCACGACCACCTCTGGCCGTTTGATCGCCTGCCCGGCTACGTCGAGACCGAGCAGGGACGCGGCATGAACCTATACGGCGTCTGGCGTAACAGCTACTACACCTGGTTCAACCCGCTCCAGCCCTGGAAGCCGGGCGAGCCCTTCCGGGACTGGTGGGCGCGCGCCCGCCACGATTTCGACAATGCGCGCGCCACGAGCTTCTACCGCTATCAACTCCCAGCCTTTCAGGATCTCTACGGGGTTGATTTCGACCGGATCACGGACGAGCAGGCCGCGGAGCTGAACGCCCGCATCTTCGAGAACTACCGCGACCAGCGCTGGCTGTACCAGGTCATCACCGAGCGTGCCAACATCGAGCTGATGTTCAACGACCCATACTGGGACCGGCTGGGATTCACGACGTATTACCCGTTCGAAGTGCTCGTCTTCAACGTGACCACGCTGGTGCGAGGGTTTCACCCGTCCGAGTTCGAACAAGCGACCGACGACCCATACCGTTTCGCGCGCGACCGCGGGATGCGGGTCGAGTCGCTTGACGACTACCTGGCCGTCCTGGACCAATTGTTTCAAACGGCGCGAGAGCGTGGGGCGGTCTGCCTCAAGACCACACTCGCCTACCAGCGGACGCTGCAGTTCGAGAACGTTCCGAAGGAACGCGCCGAGGCGGTGTTCGGGCGGCAGCGAAGTGAGTTGACGCCGCAGCAGGTGAAGGACTTCGAGGATTTCATCATGTGGCGGCTGGTGGAGCTGTCCGCCAAGCATGAGCTGCCGTTCCAGATCCATACCGGCCAGGCGCGCATCCAGGGCTCGAACCCGATGCTGCTGGTAGACCTCATCGAGGCGAACCCGAAGACGAAGTTCATCCTGTTCCACGGCGGGTTCCCGTGGATCGGCGAGACGGGGGCGATCGTCATGCGGCACAGCCGGCACGTCTGGATCGATTCGGTCTGGATGCCGACCCTGAGTTACACGATGGCCAAGCGGGCGTACCACGAGTGGCTCGAGGTGATGCCGTCGGACCACATCATGTGGGGCGCCGACTGCAACCATGCCGAAGGGATCTACGGTGCGACGGAGTTCACGCGGCGCGCACTGGCCGAGGTGCTTGCGGAGAAGATCGACCGCGGCGACCTCGCGGCGGAGCACGCCCTGCGGATTGGCCGCCAGATCCTGCGCGATAATGCGCTCGAGCTCTTCCCGCAGCTCCGCACGCGACTCTGGAAAGACCGTGGCCCGCTGCGGCCCCCAGCCGTGCCCGAAAAGACACCCGGCCGGAAAACGGGATAGGTCAGGGAGAGGTCCATATTCGCTTGGGGAGTCCGCCATGGGTGTTCAGAGTGTCACGCCGGTGCTCAACGTGTCGAGCATTGCCGAAAGCTTTGCCTGGTTCGAACGACTCGGCTGGCGTCGCGGCTTCAGTTGGAACGAGGGGGGCCTGATCGGCGACGGCCCGCATGCGCAGGGGGCCAACGAGCATGGTGACGCGGGCTTCGGCAGTGTCTGCTCGGGCAAAGCAACTATTTTTCTCTGTTGCGGTGCCCAAGGATCACGCGGCACTGTCATGCCGAAGTCTCCCGGTGACGATGCCACCGATGGCGTGTGGATGAGCTGGTGGATGGATTCGCGGGCGGACGTGGATGCCCTGCACGCGACGGCGATCCAAAATGGCATGACGGTCACGTATCCGCCGACGGACGAGCCCTGGGGAGTGCGTGAGTTCCATCTGCGTCATCCCGACGGCCACACGTTTCGCGTGAGTGCGGGCCTGGGCGACGACTGAGTGCGTGACCTGCTCAGGGACTTTTCTATGAGAAGAATCGCTTTCACGGCATGTCTTGTTCTCGGCTTTTGCGTGAGCGGCACGGCGCGCGCCGCCGATCCGCTGGTCGTCGATCTCTGGCCGGGCAAGGCGCCGGGAGATGCCGGCATTGAAGGCCAGGAAACCAGCCGCATGTATGAGTCGGCCATCATCGAGGGACCGACTAAGCTGGTCACGAATGTCACCCGGCCGACGCTCACCATCTACCCGCCCGCGCCGGACAAGAACACGGGGACGGCGATGCTGATCTGTCCCGGCGGCGGCTACCACAACCTGTTCTGGGAGCTCGAAGGGGAAGAGGTGGCGGCCTGGCTGAATTCGATCGGCATCACCGGCATCATCCTCAAGTACCGGGTGCCGCGGCGACCGGGGGATGTCAAGGGCGAGCCGCCGCTGGGCCCGCTGCTCGACGCCCAGCGGGCCGTCAGTCTGGTCCGCAGCCGGGCCGCGGAATGGGGCATCCACCCCCAGCGGATCGGCATGGTCGGTTTTTCGGCGGGGGGACACCTGGCGCTGGCGACGGCCACCCGTTTCGAGAAACGCGAGTATGAACCGATCGATGCCATCGATGCGGTGAGCTGCCGGCCCGATTTCGCCGTGATGTGCTATTCGGGCTATCTCAAGGCCAAGGACAAGGACGAGATCGCGCCGGGTATCCACATTCCGCCCGGCACGCCGCCGATCTTCCTGGCCCATGCCTCCGACGACAGGGAGAGCTATGGCGGCTCGAACGCGGAACACAGCGTGATCATGTATCTGGCCTTGAAGCGTGCCGGGATCCCGGCCGAGCTGCACGTCTATGCGACCGGCGACCACGACTTCGGCGTACGTCAGAACGACAAGCTCCCATCCAGCTGGACGCGGCTCTGCGTGCGGTGGCTGCGCAACCAGGGATTGTTGAAGCCGAGTTCGAGCGAGTGATCGCAGCTCCGCGGCCGAGTCCCTGTTTACGGATCGAGCCCTTGTGTCAAGGCAATGGCGGAATGCGATGCCAGTGGCTTTGCCGAGAGGAACAAGATAGGCGGGCGAGTACCCAGGGTGAGAAACCGTCGATGAACGAAGGGTCGCTGCCCGCTTCCTGGTTGCAGGAGCGGCGACCATCCGCTTAAGAGAAAGGAAGCGTCTATGTTCCGCATCTTGATCATCGTTCTAGGCCTGTCACTCCCGGCCGCTCAGGATCGCTTTCCGCAGAAGACGGCTACGCCCGCCGAGCAGTACCAAACGCTTCTCAAGGAATACCAAGAGGCGTCACGCGTTTTCTGGAACCCAACGACCGACGCGGAGAAAAGAAGCGCTATCGAGCGCGTGAACAAGACTTCCCAGATCTTGCTGGAGCTGGCCCAGAAGAATCCAGAGGACCCGATTGCACTGGACGCTCTGATTCAAGTGGTCGCTCAAGATGTCTGGATGGAACTGCGCGAGCATGAGCTGGGGGGGCTGGCAGAGAACGACACGCCGCCGCGCGCCCAGGCGAAAGAGAGCCCAGCCGGCACGGCGATGCGTCTTCTGCTGCGCGATCACATGGAAAGCGACAGGCTCGGCGAAGTTTGCCGTCGCGCCATGTACGGATTCCGTAAAGATTATGAGATTTTCTTGCGCGCGGTCCTGGAGAAAAGTCCGCACCGGGATATCCAGGGACTGGCCTGCATCTTGTTGCCCCAACTCCTGAACAACCGGCAGCAGAAGCTCGACCTGATCAAGGGCCAGCCCGAGCTAGCCAAGAGCTACGAGCGCCGATTCGGCAAGGGCTATCTCGATCAATTGCGGCGGCAGGACCGCGCCCAGGTTCTGGCCGAGGCGGAAGCTCTCTTCGACCAGGCCAGCGAAAAATACGGCGACGTGAAGATCCCCTACGGCGGCACCGTAGCGGAGAGAGCGGAAACCGAGCTGTTCGAGCTGCGCCACCTCACCGCCGGCAAGCAGGCGCCGGACATCGCCGGCGAGGACCAGGACGGCAAGCGATTCCGGCTGAACGACTACCGCGGGAAGGTCGTGCTGCTCTACTTCTGGCAGCAGTTCTGACCGAACTGACGGGCCGGTTGGCCCTACGAGCGGTCGCTCGTCAAGAGACTCGAGCACAAACCCTTTGCGCTGATCGGCGTCAACGTGAATGACCGCGAGGCGAAGAACCTCAAGGAAATCATGGACACGGAGAAGCTTAACTGGCGGTCGTTTGTGTACCAGGAAGCCGTGAATTCGAAATGGAACCCGAGCACGCCGACCTACTACGTCATCGATCCCCAGGGCGTGATCCGGTACAAGTGGCGCGGTAACCCGGGCGAGCGGGCCATGGACACGGCAGTCGATAAGTTGCTGGAAGAGACGGAGGGAAGCCGAAAGAGCCGGTAGTGCGAAGCGCCCGTCCGCCGGGAGTAGCGCGAAGACGCGATTCCGCTGGGGCAAGCCCGGCGGCGAGCAGCACTCGGTAGTGCAGAAGCGCCTTTCCGCTGGGGCAAGCCCAGCGGCGGGCAGCACTCGGTAGTGCAGAAGCGCCTTTCCGCTGGGGCAAGCCCGGCGGCGAGCAGCACTCGGTAGTGCAGAAGCGCCTTTCCGCTGGGGCAAGCGCAGCGGCGAGCAGCAAGTCGTCCCCGCTTGCGCGAGCGGCCGGGCTCGCATGTCGTCCCCGCCGGGCCCCTGCGCTACAAACCACGGCGTCGCGCACCTCGTATCCCCGCCGGGCTTGCCCCGGCGGATCGGGGCTTTTGCGCTACGACGACCGC
>JBGPMX010000056.1:0-13080 GCA_041487215.1 Planctomycetia bacterium
AGATCGCGCGACATCTTGATCGTGACCGGGACGCCGGGCGGCAGCGCCATAACGACCGCGGCCGCTCGGTTCATGTGGCCGTAGCCGTGCGATGTCACGTAGTAGACGATGCCGCTGCGGCGCCGGGCCATGCATCGATCTCGCATCTATCTCGGGCCCTTTTCTCAAGCAGTGCCACCGAAATGGCACAACGACCGTCGCGGGCGGTTCGTTGCCACCCCGCGTGGGCACCGTTATAATCCACGGCTCATGGTTTTTGCGCATCCGTAATCCTCTCCACGAGTTCTTGCGATGGCCCAGGGCGGCTCGGACAATCCGCACCCCGCGGGACGGCCGCCGGAACGGCAGGGCGATCCGCCGGGCCCGCCGGCGCCGGGCAGGACCCCGCCGCCCACGCCCGGCAGCTCCGGCACGCATCGCCCCGTGCCGCCGCCCGGCCCGAGTGGCTCCCGCGTCGGCCACTCGGCCAAGTCCGGCAAGTCGCTCGCATCTTCCAATGTCCAGATCGGCAGCTACCGCATCCTGGAACGCATCGGCGCCGGGGGGATGGGCGCCGTCTACCGCGCCGTGCACGTCGAGCTCGATCGCGAGGTCGCGATCAAGCTCATGCCCCCGCACATGAACTCGAACCCCATCATGGTCGCGCGGTTCAAGCGCGAGGCACGCGCCGCCGCGCAGCTCCAGCATGAGAACATCGTGCAGATCTACGACGTGGACGTCGACCCCGAGCGCGGCAACCACTACCTGGCGCTCGAGTTCGTGCGCGGCTCCGACCTGAGCGACGTCATCGCGCGCAAGAAACGTCTCGCCGTGCCGGTCGCGGTCGATTACCTCAAGCAGGCCGCACGCGCGCTGGACCACGCCTTCCGCAAGGGCATCGTGCACCGCGACATCAAGCCGTCGAACTTCCTCATCACGCCCGAGGGCAAGGTCAAGCTGTGCGACATGGGGCTTGCGCTGCGCACCGACGCCGGCGACGAGTCCAAGGTCACGCGCGACGGCACCACGGTCGGTACCGTCGATTACATGGCCCCCGAGCAGGCGAAGGACAGCCGACTGGCCGACACCCGCAGCGACATCTACTCGCTCGGTTGCACCCTGTACCAGATGCTCACCGGCCGCGTGCCGTTCGAGCATGGCTCGATTCCCGAGAAACTCTACAAGCACGCGCACGAGTCCCCCCCCGACCCGCTCCAGTTCAACCCCGACGTCCCCGGCTCGGTGCTCTACATCCTGGGGCGGATGATGGAGAAACGGCCGGCGGATCGTTACCAGACCCCCCAGGAGCTGCTCGACGAGCTCGACCAGCTCGATCTCGCCGGCGACACCGCCAAAGATTCGTCGCTCAAGACGCTGGCCATCGGCATCGAGGCGGATGATGCGGAACCCGAGGTGGTCATCGAACGGCGCAGCCGGCTGGACCAGCTGCGGCTGGACCAGCGCCGCAGGACGCAGAGGAAATGGCTGATAATTGGCGGCGTCGCCGCCGTGGCGGTTCTGCTGGTGGGAATGGTCAGCTGGCTGGCCACGCGTGCGCCCGGCACGCCGGCATTGCGGGGTCCGTCCGGCGGCC
The DNA here is from genome assembly GCA_041487215.1 of Planctomycetia bacterium. GTDB lineage: Bacteria > Planctomycetota > Planctomycetia > JALXBF01 > JBGPMX01 > JBGPMX01. The sequence continues at coordinate 1,574 of JBGPMX010000056.1, forward strand.
TGGCCGGGGTCCCGAGTCCCGCTCGGAGCGTCACGGCGGCAGCGCCGGCGCGAGGATCGGGGGCGGCGGCGCCGCCTGCCGCCCCGTCCCGGACCGACGCGGCCGGGCAGGGTCTGGCCGCTCCCCGCCCGCCCACGGCCACAGCTCCCGCCGCGCCCGCGGCCGTCCCCCCGACTTCGGTATCCAAGCAGCCGGCGGCCAGCCCCGCCGCTGCCGCCGCGGCGTCTGCCACGGAGACCGCCGCGTCCGTGCCCGCCGTGCCCGCCAAGCCGCCGGTGGAACCGAAGATCACGGCCGAGGAGCGGGCGCGGATCGAGCAGCAGTTCTTCTCGAAGTGGAGCGGCATGGTCCGCGTGCCCGACACGCCGGTCACGGTGGCCCGCGGCACGCAGCAGGAAACGGCCGGCGTGTTCAACAGCCTCGAGGCCGCCTGCCGCAAGGCGAAGACCGAAGGCAGCAAGATCCAGATCGAGGACAACGGGCCGCTCTTCGAACGCAGCTTCACCGTCCACAGCTCGAACCTGGACATCCGCCCCAGGAACAGCGACAAGCTGTCGTACCGCCCGATTGTGGCGTTCGACGCCGGCAGCTCGCGCGGCAACCCGCAGCCGTACTTCCTGCAGGCCAAGCAGAGCAACATCTACATCGAGGGGGTCGATTTCGTGGTGTACGGCCCCGACCTGGTCGAGATGCTGCAGACGAAACCGTTCTACTTTTTCGACGTGCAGGGGGGAGACCTCACGCTCAAGAACTGCACCTTCACGGTGATCGGCAAGCACCAGTCGGTGTCGCTCATCCGCCTGTCCGGCCAGCGCCCCGCCGACGCCGCGCGCACCCCGCCGCAGCTCGCCCGGCTGAGCATCGACGGCTGCCTGGCGCGTGGCGAGCCGCTCACGGCGATCAGCCTCTCGGCCGGTGCCGCGGACATCGAGGTGAAGGACTCGCTGCTCGTGCGCGGCGGCAACGGCGTGCTGTTCGACGTGACGGCGCCGACCGATCCCGGCCCCACACCGAAACGGACAATCCGCTTCATCCGCAGCACGCTGGTTTCGCGCAGCGACTTCCTGGCCATGGAGGGGACCACACCGATCCCGACCGAAATCAAGGTGCTGGACAGCGTGATCGCCTGTAACGCCAACAACCCGCACAAGCTGATGCGCACCAAGGGGTGGCCCACTCAGGCCGGCGGGCTCACGTCGGTGAGCCTCGACGAACTGGGCACGTTGTACACCGGCTGGGAGACGCTGCTGTCGACGGGAGTCGGGGGCAGCGTGGTCGCCAAGAGCGCCGAAGCGTGGGCGCACGCGTGGCGCCACGACGAGCCGCGCGGCCATGTGAAGGAGGACGCGTGGCCGAGCGAGGAGCTCGCAGACTTGTCCCGAATCGTGCCGGCGAGTTTCAACGTGGCCGAGATCGCCGCGGGCGTGAGCAGCGGGCTCGGTGAGGAGAGCATCGGCTGCCCGGTCGATCGGCTCACCACCCCCACCCCGATGCTGTTGGAGCGGACGTACGGCGACATCGCAGCGCCGCCGCTCATCAGCCTCTCGACGATTCTTCCTTCCACCACGCTCGACCCGCAGAAGAACGGGCGGCTCGCCGCCTGGCGGGCGGAACAGGATCGGCGGCGTAATTCTCAGGCGGTGCCGAAGCCGGAACCACGCGACCCGGTGCTGGAGCTCAAGTTCAACGCCGACACCGACGGCGGCGATCTCGGCAAGTTCCTCGCGGGTCAGGAGCTGCCGGAGACGACAACCGTCACGGTAACCGGCGCCGGAGGATCGTACGCCACGAGCCCGATTCGGCTGCCGGGTAAGAAGTCGCTGGTGCTCTGGGTACAGCAGACGGGTCGCAAACCGATCGCCTTCACGCCCGCCGCGACCGACCCGCCCGCCGAGGCACTCTTCGACGTTCGCGACGGCGACCTCATCATCGACGGGGCCGACTTCCTTTACCCCGTGGGATCCGCCACCGGCTTGCCCCGGCGTTTCATCAAGGTCGCGCGGGGCAACCTCACCCTGAACAACTGCCGCTTCTACGGCCCCATGCAGCCCGGCAGCGGGCTCGAGGAGCTGCTGGCGTTCAGCGGCGGCCCGCAGCAGGCTGTGCCACCCAAGCCGGCAGGCGCCGCCAAGCCGGCGAACCCCCCCAGCGAGCAACTGCATCTCGACTTCCACCCGGCGCCCAACGCGAGCGTCTCGGTCTGCCAGCTCATCGACTGCTACCTGGCCTGCGAATCGCGATGCCTGAGCGCGGTTGTCTCGCAGGCCATCGTGCGTTTTACGAACACGGTCGCCGTCACGCCCGGCAGCCTGGCGGCGATCGATCTCGGGCAGGTATCGCCCGATGACTTTTCGGCCGCGGTGCTGCTCGACCACAACTCCTTCGCCGTCTCGCGAGCGTTCTTCGAGGTTGGCAGCTGGCTGGCCACCCGGCTGCCCGCGCAGCCGCTCTTGTTCACGAGCCGCGATAACCTGTTCTGCGATCCGTTCGACGTCGGAACCGGTGCCACGGCGCGCGTGCGCACCAGCGTGCTTTTGCGCTACGGCGGCCGCACGCTCCAGCAGGGGCTGATCGCCTGGCAGGCCTCTCACGATGCCTACGGGCGGGATCTGCACTCCTACCTGCTCCCCAACGACGTGAAGGGCCAGCGGCAGTACAACGACTTCGATCCCAACTGGCTGCTCGTCTGGGGGCGCAGCCACGTGCGGGACTGCCTGGTCGATCCCAAGGGGGACAGGATCCGGTTCGAAGGAAAGACGCTCAAGCTCCGGGACCTCGAGCGCGACAAGGACCCGAGCGTGCTCACCCTGCAGAGCCAGTGCGAGGCTGCGAAGCGAGCCTCCGACGGCGGCCCGATCGGCGCCGACATCCGCCGGCTCGTGCACTAATGGACTTCGCCTTCGTCGGCAGTGAACCAGAGTGGCGGCTCTGGGAACCCTGGTTCTCCCCCGCTTCGCCGCACCGGGTCGTGGTCGTCCTGCGCGATCCTCCGCACGCCGGCCCGACGTACGGCCCGCCGTCCGTTCGAACCGTGACCTACTTCGAGGACCTGCTCGCCGCACCGGGCGTGCAAGCTTTTTTCCTCGGCGGCCCGGTCGCGGAGCGCGCGCGTCGCCTGCGTCTGGCCGTGCAAACCGGCACCCGATGCGTGTGTCTCCTGCCGATCGGCCGCAGAGCTCTTGCGTACCACGAGCTGGCGACGATCGCCGACGAGGCCGGTACGGTGCTCGTCCCCGTGATCGCCGCTCGCCTGCACCCGGCCTGGCGTGCGTTTCTTGCCGAGCTGCCTGCGCTGGGAACGCCGCGTCGAGTGCGCGTGGAACGGACGGGCGATGGGCCGGTCGGTCCCGAACTGGTCGCGGGCCCCTACGCCGAAGCGGTGGATCTGCTGCGGGCGGTGGTGGGTCCGATCAGCGACATCACCGCGGCCGGTGACGTGGCGCGCGGCCGGCTCATCGTTCAGCACGGCACGCGCGCGGGGGGCTCGGCCGAAATCCTCCTGGAAACGGCGTCCGAAGGGCGCGTGCCGGATGCCGATTCGGCCGCGGGAGCCTTCGCGCAGCCGACCCAGACCGGGCGGTGGTCGGTACGGGTCGAGGCCGAGCACGGCACGGCCCGCCTCGAGTTCCCGGACGGGTTGCTCGGGATCGGCCTCGTCACCATGCCCGGATCGGACGGCGCGGCGACGAAGCAGATCGCAGCGCCGCCGGGGGGCGCGTCGCTCGACGAACTGCTCGAGCCGCCTCGAGCCGACGACCGGGTGCCGCGCTGGGAGGACGCGGTGGAGGCGGGCGAGCTCGCCGACTGCGCGCTCGAGAGCATCGAGCGTCGCCGCACGGTGGACGTGGTGGCGGAGGATCGCGGGGAGCTCGCCCGGTTCAAGGGAACGATGACATCCTGTGGCTGTGCCCTGGTGTGGATGAGCCTGCTGGCGCTCATCGTGGCGGCCGCCGGGCACGGACTCGGTGTTCCCGGAGTCGCCTGGCTGCTGCGCGGCAGCATCGTTCTAATGGTCCTGTTCCTGCTGCTCCAGGCGCTGCGCTGGGTGGTCCCGAGCGGGAGGTGAAGCAGCCATCGGTGATCGGTGATCGGTAATCGGTAGTCGGTAGTCGGCGGACCACTCACCACTCACCACTCACACCTCACACGCTGAGGCGGGGGGACTCGCGCAGGAACTTGTCGTAGAGGGCGGCGGCGTGGTCGCTGTCCTCCGCACGCGGCACGAAGGCCCCGCGCAACCGCCCGCGCAGGATCACCCCCTTTTCGACGTTGAGGCCGAACAAGCCGAACGACACCTGGGCGTGCCGCGGGCGCCCCAGCAGGATCAACCGCGCGCAATCATCCGGGTGGCTCATCTCGACGTAGGACCAATCCCGTTCGGCGGGCCGGTGCAAGACCACCGGCATCCGGTACGGCCCGGCCAGCACCAACCCGCGGAAAGACGGCAGCCGGCCGTCCAGGCTGAACCGGGCGCTCGTGCGGTCCCGCGGCACCACCAGGTCACGGTGCCCGAGTGCCCTGACCTCTGCGTGGCTGTGCCAACCGCGCGTGCCGGGCAGCGAGGTCAGGAGCTCGCCGCGCGGTAGCTGGCTGAGTGTCACGACCTCCAGATGCTGAAGCACCAGATCGGTCGTCACCAGCACCTCCAGGTCGATCTGCCCCGCGCAGCTCGCCTGCCAGTACAACTGCATGCGGAACGGAAAGGTTTGGGTCGGCTCGATCTCGATGTCCACCATGTCCGAGCGGAGACGGTGGATCGGCTTGCGGGCGAAGACCACTGCGTAGCGCTGCCTGCCGGCGGTCTGGACGCGATCGACGCCCAGGACGGGCCCCGGCCATGGCACGCCGGACGCGTCACCCGACCGCACGATGTCCCGCAGCCCCGGCGTGACCTCGCGGATCGCCAGTTCGGCACGCAGCCCCGCGTGATCGAGCGCATAACCGGTCGGCAGTCGTTGCCAGGTGGCGGCCATGGGCTGAAGCGTACCGAATCCGCATGTATTGTCGAGCGCGGGCGGGCAACCCGCGCGACGCGCCTTGCGTTATGATGGTTCGCTGTTCGGCGCGGGTCTCCCGACCCCGCTGCCGGCCGGACCGAAGGTCTCCCGGCACAGGTCTTCCGCGTAGCGCGCGATGGGATCATGGCAATACCGAGCAGCGAACAACCTCACGTGAGCGGCAAACCCTGGTTCGGCGCGGGTCTCCGGACCCCGTCGTCCGGCTGGTTCGGCGCGGGTCTCCGGACCCCGTCGTCCGGCGGAGGATGCTCTCCGGCGCTGTGGCTGTGGCTTTGCGCCGTGCTGTTCGCGCTCGCACGCTGGTGGCCGCTGGTCAGGGGCGGCGGGCTCATCGGCGGAGACATTTACACTTACTACTTCCCGCTCAAGGCCTGGTACGCCGATCGCCTGCACGCCGGCGAGCTGCCGCTCTGGAATCCACTCATCGGCAACGGCATGCCGGCGCTCGGCGAGAGCCAGACCGGCGTGCTCTACCCCTTCAACGTCGTTCTCTACTCCCTGCTGCCGCTGAACGCCGCGTTCAACGCGAGCATGATCGCACATTACATGCTCGCGTTCGGTTTCACCGGGATGTACCTGCGCCGGCTCGGGCTCGGCCTGGCCGGCGTCCTGCTGGGCGCTACCGTCTTCACCTACGGCTGGTTCCCGGCACGCGTCAGCCTGGAATGGGCGATTGTCAGTGGCGCCTGGATGCCGATTGCCTTCTGGTCGGCAGATCGTTGGCTCGAGCGCGCCGATCGCTGGAGCTGGCTGGTGCTGGTCGCTGCCCTGGCAATGCAGCTGCTGGCCGGACATTTCCACATGGCGTTCATTACTGGTGTGGGGTTAGCCGTGTACGTGCCGCTGCGCGTGATCACGTTGCCGCTGAATCGGCGCGCGCCCTTTCGGCGCTCGCTTCTGCTCGTGCTCGCGCCTGCCGTGGCGGCATCGATCGCTGCCGCACAGCTGCTGCCCTCGCTCGAACTGAAGGGTCGCAGCCAGCGCGCGCTGCCTGCGTTCCAAACCCACGGTCTGTCCTACGGCAAGCTGCCGGCTTGGTACCTGACCCAGGTCCTGGTGCCCTGGGAATTTTATCCGGGGGTCGCGACACAGGATCCTGGACTTGGGGCGGAGTTCACGAACCCGGTCGAGGCGCACCTCTACGTAGGGCTGGTCCCGTTGATCCTGGCCGTGGCCTCCCTTCTAGCGAGGCCGTGGCCTCGCTGCATCGGTCCCAACCTGGCGCTCGTGGCCATCGGGGTGGTGCTGGCGACCGGCTGGTGGACGAATCTTCTGGGATGGCTGCCTGGGTTTGGTTATTTCACGGGTCCCGGTCGCTACGGTGTGCTGGCTCAGTTTGGGCTTGCAGCGCTGGCGGGTTTGGGAGTGGAACGCTTGCTGCCCGCGCGGCCCGCGCCGCGTGGCTTCATGGCGGCCGCGGCACTGCTTGCCGCCTGGGCCGACCTGGCGTGGGCGACGGATGCGGTGGCGAGCTACAACACGCGCGTCGTGCGCATACCCCCGGTAAGCCTGCGCGATCGGTCCCCGCTCGCCGCCCGGCTCGGGCCGGTGGACCGCGTGATCGCCCGCTCTGCGAACTCGATGACACTTTGCGGCACTGCGGCGCTGCCGGTCTACTTGGGGATTGGGCCGGCACCCTACTTCGCGCGGGCGTCGGGGCTGCCGGCCGAATTCCGTTGGGACCGGCCGATGTCTGCCGAGGTGGCGGAGGAGTTGCGGCGTGACGGTGTGACGCACATCGCCGCCATGGAGCCGCACCCCGATTGGCCGGTCGAACTCCAGTGGGTCGGCGGCGACCCGATGATGAACGCGATTCTCGACCGCGCGCCTGATCAGCCGCTCTGGCTGTATCGCCTGCAAGGAGCTCCCGGCCGTACGTACCTGGTGCCATTCAACCAAGCGGGCACAGCGGGCGCGCGGCGGATGATGACGCGCGTGGCCGCGGAAGTGGTCGAGGAGGCGAATCGCGTACAGGTGCAAGCGCAGCTCGACGTGGCCGGAACGCTTGTCCTGACCGATCTCTGGTATCCGGGCTGGCGCGTTGAGGTGGACGGCAGTCCGGCGCACGTGCAGGTCTGGGAATCGATGTACCGAGCGGTCGCGCTCGGACCGGGCACGCACACGGTTGTTTGGAAGTACCGCCCGGCGAGTTTCCTCGAGGGTATTGCCGCGAGCGGCGTGAGCCTGGCGATCGTGGTCTTGCTCTTGCTACTCGGCACCAGGCGGGTGCGGGTCGCGCCCGTCCGCCGCGAGGCGGCGTAGTTCTCGAGCCCCAGCGCAACGCGAGATTCTGTAGGAAGGACAATCCTGTCCGTCGGCATGATGACGGGGACCGTCCTACGCGACGGCAGGACGGATGATGACGGACAATCCTGTCCCCTCGCACCCGCGCACGCCGGGCAGGGGGCCGGAGCCCCACGCCGAACCAGCGCATATCCCCGGAGTCCGCTGCGCGCAAAAAAACCCCGCCGTCCGCTCGAGGCGAAACGGCGGGGCCGGAACAGAGAAGAGGCCGAGCCGAAGATTGAAGCGCTGCGCGGAAGGAAAAACGCCGGGTAAAAAACCGATCGACTCGCTTCGGCTTGTGATCGCTTCGTCCTGCGGTCAAAAGCGACGCCCGATAATACCCGGCGCGGATCGCGTGTCAACCATCGGCGGAAGAATTCTGGTCCAAGCTAGGCAAACTTTGACTCGAGTTCCGCGGCGCGCTGAAGTTCTCGGTCGCGACGGCCTGGTTCGAGCCGGAAGACGCCCGGCGGGCTGAGCACTTCTCCTTCGGCCAGCCGGCAGCGCGCGCGTTTCTCCTGGGCACGGCGGTACAGCGATTCCACGTGCGTCTCGCACGCCAGCCCGTACGTCTTGAGCTCGCCGGTCGCGCCGTCGCTCCAGTGCGACGCGATCTTGTATTGTGCGGGTTGGCCGCAGCCTTCCGCGCCGCACACCACGGTGTAGGAATGAGCCTTCACAATGCGCCTCCGGCAAACGGGGCTCAACGACTCCTGCGTGCGAAGCGGCCTTTCAGCCCGACGAATACCCTGCCCGACAGCGCTCAGGCTGGAAAGTTCGGCGTACGCCGAGCGGCCGCACGCCTAGATGGTAAGCGAGCGGGCGGCGTGAGGGAACGCCAGCTGGAGGCGGTGGGGAGTGTTCCATGGGGTGGCACGTCCTTTACGCTTTGCGCAGCGCGTGGGGTGCGGCCGATTGTGGCCGCTCGGGCAGCGAGATAGAATCGGCCGGTCGCCGACTCGCGAGATTCAAGCTTTCGTGTCGCGGGTGGTTCGGGCGATCCGGAGTTCTTTCGGAGATGGACGTTGGCTGCGGCAAGCGAGAAGATTTTTATCGTCGGCATGGGAGACGATGGCCTGGTGGGGCTGACCGACCGGGCGCGCGAAACGATCCGCGGCGCGGACGCTGTTTTCGGCTCGGCCGACCTGCTGGGGCGCGTGCCGGACCTGCGCGGTGAAAAAGTCACGCTCGGCGCCGACTTGCGTGATGCGGCGCGGCGGATCGAGGCGGGGCTGGGCAGCCGCCGCATGGTGGTCCTGGCCAGCGGCGACCCGCTCTTCTACGGCGTGGCGCGTTACCTGTGCGACCGCTTGGGCAAGGAGCACTTCGAGGTCATCCCGCACGTCAGCAGCATGCAGCTGGCGTTCGCCCGCGTAAAGGAGAGCTGGGAGGACGCCTACCTGACGAACCTGGCCGGCAAGAGCCTGGAGGACGTGATCGACCGGGTGCGTACAGCGGACAAGGTGGGGCTGTTCACCAGCGAGGAGTGTTCGCCGGCCGACCTGGCGCGCGAGCTGGTCCGGTGCGGAATCGACTACTTCCGCGCGTACGTGTGCGAGAACCTGGGTTCGCCGGACGAGCGGGTTGCGCAGGGCGAGCTCTCGGAGATTGCCGAGATGTCGTTCGCGCCGCTCAACGTGATGATTCTGGTGCGCAAGCCCGACGAGCCGGACCGCGCACGGGCGGGGGCGCGGCTGCATCGCTTCGGCAACTCGGACGACACCTTCCTGCAGAGTCGGCCCAAAAGTGGTCTCATCACGCAGGCGGAGGTGCGTGCGATCGCGCTGGCGCAAATGGACATCCAGCCGTCGAGCGTCGTCTGGGACATCGGCGCGGGGTCGGGCGCGGTGGCGATCGAGGCGGCGCGGCTCGCCAGCGAGGGGACGGCCTACGCGATCGAGAAGGACGTCGAGGATCACGAGCTGATCCTGCGCAACGCCGAGCGTTTTGGGGTGACGAACCTGCATGCGATCCAGGGCCGCGCGCCGCAGGCGCTCGAGGGACTGCCGGCGCCCGACGCGATCTTCATCGGCGCCACTGGCCGCGGCTTGGGCGCCCTGCTCGACATCACCTACGAGCGGCTGCGCCGCGGCGGACGGATCGTCGTCAACGTGGCCACGCTGGAGGCGCTCAACCAGGGGTGGACCGCGCTCAAGTCGCTCGCCGGTGAGCCGTCGGTCTGGATGATCCAGGTGGCGCGCGGCACGCACCAGCTCGGCAGCGTGCGGTTCGACGCGCTGAGCCCGACCTTCCTGATCGCCACCGAGAAGAGTGCCCGGCCATGACGCCACGCCAACGCATCGCGAGCGTGCTCGCCGGGCGGCGCCCGGACCGGCCCGCGGCCAGCTTCTGGCGGCACCACCCACGCCAGGAGATGACCGGAGAAGACCTGGTACGCGTCACGCTGGAGTTCCAGCGCCGCTTCCACTGGGACCTGGTGAAGATCAACCCGCGCGCCGAGTACCACACCGAGGCCTGGGGCAACCGTTACGCGTTCTACGACGACGATCACCGCCGCCCGACGCTCATCGAGCCGCGGGTGCGCTCGCCGCGCGACTGGGCCACGCTCGCGGTGCTGGATCCGACCGACGGCGTGCTCGGCGTGCACCTCCGCGCCGCGCGGCGGATCCGCGAGGCGTTGGGGGCCGACGTGCCGCTCGTGATGACTGTATTCACGCCGCTGTCGATCGCCGCCGAGCTGGCGGGCGTGCGCGAGACGCCGCGGCCGGGCGACGTGGTCCGGCACGGCGACGAGCTCGAGCGCGGCCTGGACACGATCACCGAGACGTTCACGCGGTTCGTCCGTGAACTGATCAGTGCAGGCTGCGACGGCATCTTCTTCGCCACCACGCGGCTCGGCACGCGGGCCCACCTGAACGACAGCGACTTCCAGCGCCTGAGCCGACCGCGCGACCTGGCGGTGCTCGCCGCCTCCGGCGGCGCGACCGCGAACGTGCTGCACGTCTGCGGGCCGCGCGCCATGCTGGACCTGACCGCCGACTACCCGGTGCAGCTGGTGAGTTGGGACATGCGCGACGCGACGAATCCGGGGCCGGCCGAGATCGCGGCACAATCTCGCCGCGCGCTGCTGGGCGGGATCGCACAAGAGCTGACGCGCGATGTGTCGCGCGGCGACGAGGTCGTCGAGCAGGCGCGGCAGACGCTCGAGGCCGTCGGCAGCGAGCGCGTGGTGCTCGGCGCCGGCTGCGTCGTGCCCATGGACGTGGACCCCGCCGTACTCGACCGGGTGCGGCAGTTCGTGGAGCGGGCGAGCGGCCCGGACCGGCGCGGCTAGCCATGGAGAGCGTCGAAGAACTAGATCTGATGGTTGTGGGGGCGCACCCGGACGACGTGGAAATCGGCTGCGGTGGCACGATCGCGCACATGGTCCGGCTCGGCTACCGCGTGGGGATCGTGGATTTGACGGACGGCGAGCCGACGCCGAATTCGCCGGGGCCCGAGGTGCGGCTGGCCGAGGCGCGCCGCGCTGCGGAGATCCTCGGGGCCCACCTGCGTCACAACCTCGGGCTCCCCAACCGCCGCCTGTTCGACGGCTTCGAGGCGCGGGTGGCCCTCGCCAAGGTCTTCCGCCGCTATCGTCCCCGGGTGGTCCTCGGCATGGGGGGCAAGACCGTCATGGCCTCGCCCGACCATTACCAGGCCATGCTCATTACTGACGCCGCCGTGTTCTACTCCAGGCTCTCCAAGTGGGATGAGCATTTCGACGGGCTCCCGCTGCACACGGTGTCGAACCAACTGAGTTTCTCGCTCGCTCTGCGCAGCCTGGAGCTGCCCGATGCCGCCGGATACTTTGTCGCCGACATAAGTGATACACTGGAAGTGAAACTGGCCGCTATCCGTGCCTACGCCACGCAGTTCCCGCCCGAGAAGGGCTGGGTGTTTGGATTCGTCGAGAGCGTCAATCGCCACTACGGCCAGACGGCCGGCTTCGAGGCCGGCGAGGCGTTCCTCACGCACCGCCCGATCGGCACCGATGATCTCATGCGGATCGCGAGCCCGTCCCAGGCGCGCTAGCGATGCGTGCATGAAACTCGTCACGGAACAGAGGAATCGCAACGGCGATCGCCATCCATGCACGTGCTCAAGTTCTTGGCCGGTAACCGCTCGGTAACCGGCAACTACCGCAAGAACAACGAGGACCGGGTACACGCCGACCCGTCGCTCGGGCTGTTCATCGTCGCC
>JBGPMX010000057.1:0-12975 GCA_041487215.1 Planctomycetia bacterium
ACCCGGTCCGCTCCGCTACCCGCGCACCCATCATGCCTCGCCGTCATGCCCCTCACCCTCCCCTCTCCCCACGCATCGGGCGATTCCTCGGAGTCGCCCGATGCGGGGGGAGAGGGGTCGGGGGTGTGGGGAGGCGCGGCGGGGTCCGTCTGCCGGAGATCCGCGACGGCAAGCCTAGGTCATGGCCGCCTCTTCTTGGCGCCGCGCCCGGAGCGCCCTGGCTGCTCTGCGACGCGCGCGCGGCGGTCGGGTCGATCGTGACGCGACTCACCGGCGCGGTCGCCGCGCGCTCCCGGCTTCGCCCGCGCGACCCGGCCTCCGGGCTCGGCCGAGCGTTCCACCAGCGCCACCGATTCGATGTGCGCCGTGTGCGGGAACATGTCGATCGGCTGGATCTCGCGGATGCGATAGCCCGACCCGGTCAGCAGGGCCAAGTCGCGCGCGAGCGTCGTGGGATCGCACGACACGTCGATGATCCGGGCCGGCCGCATGCGCTGGGCGATGAGCCGCAGCGCCCACTCGGGACACCCCTCGCGCGGCGGGTCCAGGATGACCACCTCGAACGATTCGTCGCGTGCCAGCTTCTTGAGGGTGGTCTCCGCCTTGCCTGACAAAAACCGGCAGCCGCTGATGTGGTTCGCCCGTAGCGTCTCGATGCCGTCCTGGACCGCATGCGGGTTCTCTTCCACGGCCAGCACAGAATGCCCGCGCCGCGCGAGCGGCGCTGCGAAGAGACCGACGCCGGCGTACAGGTCGAGCACGGAGCCGCTGGTCGCCTCGGGGACGTAGCGCAACACCGTCTCCGCCAGGCGTGCCGCTCCCGTGGTGCTGGTCTGGAAGAAGGCGGTCGGCGAGACGTAAAACTTGATTCCCGCGATCTCCTCGACGAGCCGCGGCTGGCCGGCCAGCTTGACGGTCTGGGGACCGAGGATGACCGGTCCGGGCTGCGCGTTCACGTTCAGGTGGATGCCGCTCACAACCGGCTCGGCCTGCATGAGGTCCTGTCCGAGCGTCTCGACGCCGCGAAAGCGGCCGCGTGCCGCTCCGAGCACGGCCTGGGCCGCGCGGGGCTCACCCGCCACGCGCACCACCGCGTGGCGGGCGATTCCGCCGTGCCCCCCTTCGACGTAGGGCGCGGTGCCGCGCTCGTCGAGCAGCCGCAGCATGGTTCGCGCCACCCGGTTGCCGGCCTCGTCGTGCACGGGGCATTCCTGGACCGGTATCATCGCGCGGCTATGCGCCCGGTAGTGGCCAAGCGCCAGGTGGCCGCGCTCCTCGCCGATCAGGAAGTGCACCTTATTGCGCGTGCCCCAGGCGTTGTCCATGCCGATCATGGCGGCGATGGGCAGGTACAGGCCCGGCAGGCGATGCTCGAGCGCCGAGCGGAGCAGCCGCTCCTTCCAGCGCAGCTGCTCGGGGTACGCGATGTGCTGCCAGGCGCAGCCGCCGCAGACGCCGAAGTGGCGGCAGCGCGGCGTAACCCGCGCGGTGGACGCCTCCATCACCCGGACGATGCGTGCCCGGCCGTAGCGAGGGCCCACCGACACGACCTCGGCGACGACGCGTTCGCCGGGCATCGCGCCGGCGATGAACAGCACGTACTGGCCGTAGCGCGCGACCGCCTCGCCGCCCAGCGTCAGGTCGCCCACGTCGAGCACCAGCGACTGCCCCACGCGCGCGCGATGCTCCACCGTTCCCGTCCTCTGCCGCTCCGGTCTGCGCGGCCTCTTCCGGCTTTTTCGCTGCGCTTCCATGGTTCCGCCGCTCGAGTGTCTCGTGGAAATCGCCATTCTAAGGGCCCACGTCATGGGAGGGATGACACGGACACTTCTTGCCCCGCCACAAACACGCGGCGGACGCGCAGGTCGCGGTCGAGCAGCACGATGTCCGCGCGCTTGCCCATCTCGAGGCTGCCGATCCGATCCCCCCAGCCCACGATGCGCGCGGGTGTCAGCGTGGCCATGCGCACGACGGTAGCGAGCGGTGTGCCGGTCAGAGCGTGGAAGGTTCGGACGGCGTGATCCATGCCGGTCGCCCCCGAGGCCAGGCTCTTGCCGTCCGGCATCACCCCCACGCCGTCGCGGTGCAGGAAGGGCTGACCGCCGTCGAGCGGGCCGAACCGATATTCGCCTTCGGGCATGTCGAGCGCCCGGTTGCAATCGGTTACCAGCGCCAGCTTATCCGGGCCCTTGACCTTGAGCGCCAGGAGCAACAGCTCGCGGGTGAGGTGCTTGCCGTCCGCGATGACCTCGGTGGTCAGCTCGTCGAAGTAGAGTGTCGCCTCGAGCACGCCGCCGCGCATGGGGTAGGTCTGCGTCTGGCGCAGGCGTGCGCGGTCCGACATGGCGCAGAACAGATGGTCCACATGCCGCACGCCCCAGGCGACCGCGGCGGCCGTCTGGTCGAACGTCGCGTGCGAATGGCCCACGTTCGTACGGATGCCGCGCGCGACGCAGGCGCGGACGAACGCCTCGGCGCCGGCCAGCTCGGGGGCGACCGTGGCGGTGCGGATCGCGTCGGCGAAGGCCAGGTACGGCTCGTAGTCGGCGGGGCAGGGGGGGCGGAGCGGCGCGGCGGGGTGGCAGCCCCGCGCCTCGGCGCCGAAGTAGGGCCCGTACAGGTGCGCTCCGAGCACGCGCGCCCGGCCGTTGGCCGAGCCCTGCGCCCGCCGCGTCAGCTCGAGTGCCCGCACGATCTGGTCGTGTCGCGCGACGGTCGTCGTCGGCACGAGGCTGGTGGTGCCGTGCCGCGCATGCGCCGCGCGCACCGTGTCGAATGCCTCGGGCGTGCCGTCCATGAAGTCGGCCCCGCCGCCGCCGTGCACGTGGATATCCACGAAACCCGGCGCGATGTAGCCGTCCCCCGCGTCGATCCGCTCGGTGTCGCGCGCCGGTTCGAGCTCGTTGCGGCCTGCCACTCGAACAATCTGGCCGTCACGCACGGCGACCGCTGCGTCGGGCAGGATCTGATCGGGCAGGATCACTCGGCCCAAAAAGAGCAGGGGGGGCGGCGTCATGCCGTTCATTGTAGCGGAGCACCCTTGGGTCTACGCCGCGTCATCTTTCGCTTCGCCTCTCTCTTCCGCCTTTCGTCTTTCGCCTTTCGCCTGCCGACGGGCTTTGACGGGTCGCGCAGGAATGGATACGCTGCCGCTCGATGGACGTCTTCGATGTGCGCCTCTACACCGACGGAGCTTGCAGCGGCAATCCCGGGCCAGGCGGATGGGCGTACATCCTCGAGCACGTCGCGACGGGGCGGCGCAAGAAGGAGGCCGGGTGCGAACCGCAGACCACGAACAACCGCATGGAGCTGATGGCCGTGATCCGCGGTCTCGAGGCGCTCCAGCGGCCGTGCCGCGTGAACCTGGTGACGGACAGCCAGTACGTTGCCAAGGGGCTGAGCGAATGGATGCCGAAGTGGAAGGCGAACGGCTGGCGCCGCGGCAGGGGGTCGAAATCGGGCGAGGTGCGGAACATCGAGCTCTGGCAGGAGCTCGATGAACTCGCCGCGCGCCATCGCGTCCGCTGCACGCATGTCCTCGGCCACGCGGGCCATCCGGAGAACGACGAATGCGACCGGATGGCGGTCGAGGCGTACCAGAAATGCCTGCGCCGCTGAAGCTCGCGAGTCAGGAGCGCGATTCGGAACCGGAGCGGGGATTCGTTTCCCCTGATTCCGCCAGGATGTTAAACTGCGCTTTCACTTCGTGGCATGCGGCGGGCGGCGACGCGCCAGCCAGCGGGGTGCTCCGGCCCTCGGCACCGGCCACGACATCCCGAGCGGAGCGCTGCGCAGTGTCCACCGACACCGAAGTCATCAATGGCTACCGGCTTACGAACCTGATGATGAGCGGCCAGACCAGCCAGGTCTGGGAGGTCATCCAGGAGATCACCGGCCGCCGCTATGCGATGAAACTGCTCCTGCCGGAACGCGCTCGCGAACCCGAGCACCGCAAGTATATCGACAACGAGGCGAAGGTCGGCAAAAAGCTCCAGCACCCGAAGATCATCAAGATCTTCGACTACTTCCCGGACAAGGAGAATCCGCACTTTGTGATGGAGTTCTTTCCGTCGAGCAACCTGCGGATGCGGATCCTCAAGAAGAACAAGGTGGTCCAGACCGCGGCGCGGAGCATCATCGAACAGGCGGCCGAGGCGCTGGCGTACATGCACGACAAGAGATGGTTGCACAAGGACATCAAGCCGGACAATCTCCTGGTGAACGGGACCGGCGAAGTGCGTCTCATCGACTTCGCGCTCGCCGAGCGGCTGGGCATGCGCTGGACACGGCTCTTCGGCAAGAGAAGCAAGCCGCAGGGGACACGCAGCTACATGTCGCCGGAGCAGATCCGGGGCGAGGCGCTGGATGAACGGGCAGACGTGTACAGCTTCGGATGCATGCTGTTCGAGATGTTCGCCGAGCGCCCGCCGTATCGCGCGGACAGCCCGACGGCGCTGCTTGAGAAGCACCTGTACGAAAAGCCGCGCACGCTGCGCAGCGTGAATGCTGCGGTCAGCCTGGAGATGGACGAGCTGGTGCTGCGCATGCTGGCCAAGGCGAAGAAGGACCGGCTGGCGAACATGCACGAGTTCCTGGCGACGTTCCGCACCGTGAAGATCTTTACCGAAGAACCCAAGCCGGGTGCGAAGACCTGAGGAAAAGGGGACGGGCCCTGGGCCTTGCGGTTACCGGCCGCGGGCACGCCCCACGGCCCGCCGGCTCCCCCTGCCCGGCCGACGATCGATTCCATTCATGGGCAGCTACAACGGACGGCTCACGTTCGACCGACCGATCCAGGATATAGAGGCGCGGCTGGCGGTCGCCGAGGCGGATCCGAACGGGTCCGCCGACCTGGTGCGCACGCTGCGCCGTGAGCTGCTGGTCCTGAAACGGGACATCTACGCGCGGCTCAAGCCCTGGGAGATCGTGCAAATCGCCCGGCACCCCGAGCGGCCACAGACGAGCGACTACATCGATCTGCTGTTCGACGACTTCATCGAGTTGCACGGCGACCGCTGCTTCGGCGACGACCGCGCGATCGTCACCGGCCTGGCGAAGTTCTCCGACTACAAGATCCTTTTCATCGGCCACCAGAAGGGCAAGACGCTCGCCGAGAAGAAGGATTGCTTCTTCGGCTGCGCGCACCCGGAGGGGTATCGCAAGGCGCTGCTCAAGATGCGGCTGGCGGAGAAGTTCGGCCTGCCGGTCGTCGTGTTTATCGACACGCCGGGCGCTTATCCTGGGATCGGCGCCGAGGAGCGGGGCGAGGCGCAGGCGATCGCGCTGAACCTGCTCGAGATGTCGCGGCTGCGCGCGCCGATCATTTGCGTGGTGATTGGCGAGGGGGGTTCCGGGGGCGCGCTGGGCATCGGCGTGGGCGACCGGGTGAGCATGCTCGAGTTTGCCTGGTACTCGGTGATCAGCCCCGAGGGGTGTGCCGGAATCCTCTGGAAGACAGCCACGCCCGAGAACGCGATGCTCGCCGCCGCGGCGCTGCGGCTCACCTCGCGCGACCTCTATCGCCTGGGGGTGGTGGACGAGGTGATTACGGAGCCGGCCGGCGGCGCGCACCGGGACCCGCGTGAGATGGCGGCGACCCTGAAGGTGCACCTGCTGCGCCAGCTGCGCAGCCTGTTGCCGCTGCCGATCGATGATGTGCTCCGCCTGCGCTACGAACGTTTCCGGCGCATGGGGCAGTTCACCGAAGGCGGCCAGCTGCGCGGCGCCAGCGCGCTCGAGCAACCCGCGCCCGCTCCGACCCTCCACGGACGCGACGCACCGGGTCCCGACGGCAAGCCCGCGAGCTGAACGCCGCACCGCACCGACGCGGCGCGTCGGCCGGACCGCGCGGAAGACCGCGAACGGAGCTGAGGCCGCGCGAGGCGGTTCATTTCTTGGGCGGAAAGAGCCGTGCCTTGGTCTGGCGAGCTCGTGCCGCCTCTGCGGGTAAGAAGCTCTCTTTGCGGATTACGCCGTCCAGCAGCTGAACCGCGGCCGCCGCGTTGCGCCGGCCGGCGAGCTCCGCTCGCTCAATGTCCGCCACCGCCGCTTGTTGTAGTTTCCTTAACCGCTCGCGCCACGTCTCGATGAACGGGGCCGGCAGAACTTCATCGGGATAACGGGCAAGAATGCGGAGATGGGCCTGATCTGACTTTACCTTGCTCGTCGCCGTGTCCGCCTTATCGATCTCTGCTTGCGCCAACTCTCGAAGGCGCTTGGCAAGCCCTTCGCGGGCGAGCTCTACTTGTTCTTTCAGCGCGGGTTCAACCACGTGGCGGGCGAGTTCCTCGGACCGCTCGAACCACTCGCGGTAGCGTTCTTGCTGCGCCAGCTCTTCGAAGGAAGCGGCTGGCTCCGCCAGGCTCGCGATGTTCTTGTCCGGCAGAATCGACGATGAGAATGACGAGGATGCTGCGGGACGGCGCGCGGCGATCAGATCTAGCGCTGCCGCAAAGTTGCCGGCGGCGATCTGGTCACGCACGCTCTGGAGTGTCTCGCTGGGTACTTCGCTCGCCGGCGCGGAGTCAGCGCCACGAGCGGCAGCTTGGCGGCCGGGCCGGCGGACCTGAGCACTCTTCTCGTTTCGCGTGGCGGGACTAGCCGGCGCGGTCTCCGCGGTCGGATCGGCCGGGCGAACGGATTCTATAATGGCGGCGGAATCGGGCGTCCCTGGCGGCGGAGCCGCCGGAGCGGAGGCAGCGGGGCGCTGGCCGGGAGGCCCAGGCGCACCGGCTCGCCGAGGCGCCACGGCCGCCCCGGCCGCTGGTCGAGCAGGGGGGGCAGGGGCGGCAGGACCGCCGGCGAGCACCGGGGCAACTGCAACGCCCGCGGGCGCCGCCAGCCCCGCAGCGACGGCCACCGCCGGCCCCCCCAACACCTTCAGCGTCACGTCGCCTCCTGCTGCGGGCCGCGGAAACAGGCAGGTCACCTCCACCGATCGGGTAAACGCATCCTCACTCCTCTTCGTCTGCGAGAGCGCCGTCCAGCCCGCGCACCCGGAGGACCAGGTAAGCGACATCCCGCGCCCCTCGTAGCGGTACCGAACCGTGATCCCGGTGGGACTCGCGAACTCCAGGTTGCCCACCGCGGAAAAGCCCACGCCGTTTTTGGAGCCGGCAACGAACCGCACATTGCCCGACAGGCCCGAGGCCAGCTTGGCCAGCGCACCCGCATCTAGGGCACCAGACACGAGTTCTCCGTCCACACCATAGCTGCTTTTCGCGCCGTCGAAGCGGGCCCCTACGTCGGCTGGAAGAATCTGAACCGGCCGCCGCACGTTGTCCATGTCCAGATCGACTGTCTCCGCGTGCGTGCTGGTCAGGAACAGCGGCGTCACGGCACCGCCACCGCTCGCGAGCTGGATCGACCCGCTATTGAGCACGATGGTAGCAAGCTGCACGGCCCCGTTGTCATTGAGGAACTTATCGGAGATGCGCAGGCGCGCCTTCACGTACGGGCCGTTCGGATTGTCGCGCAGAACGACCAGCTTGCCGTCCCCGCCGAACTTGAGCACCCCTACGCCCGGCTCCATCGCCACTTTGGGCTGAATCCCGCTCGCCGCAATCAGTGCATCGACCGGCCGGGTTTCGACCAATGCGTAGCTCGGGCCGGGCGCGAAAACGGCGAAGAGCACGCCGACGCACACGACAGCGCCGAGCGCCAGGAGTGCCAGCATCTTCAGGTCCAGCTCGCCGCATGGCTGGAAGCGGTGCGGATGGCGTCGCGCGAGCTGCGTGGTGCGCATGAGAAGCCCTCCGAGACAATGGGTTCTCACACCGGGCCCGCCGAGGCCCGGACGGGCGAAGAAGGGTCGCCGATTGACCCGCATTCTAGTTCTGCTACAGTGCGGAGCAACACAATTCCCCGGTTGCCCGGGCCGGAAAAAAAAAGGCAGCAACGAACCGGCGTGACACCGCGGATGAGGGCAAGCCCGTGGGCCGCAGCTTCGAGGCTGGCGCCGAACCGATCCGGGGCTATCGGCTTGTTCGACGCCTCGGCAGCGGGGCGTTCGGCGAGGTCTGGCAAGCAACTTCGCCCGGCGGCTTCCCCATCGCGATCAAGCGCATCTTCGGGCAGATCGATGAGCAGGCCTGCCGCCGCGAGCTGCGGGCTCTCCAGTTGTTGCGTCAGATCCGCCACCCGTACCTGCTCGCGATCCAAGCGGCCTGGGTAGCCAGCGGGCAGCTCGTCTTTGCGACCGCGCTGGCCGACAAGAGCTTGCGCGACCAACTCGCCGAATGCCGAGCCCAGGGGCTGCCCGGCATACCGCTGCAAGAGCTCCAGCGATTCCTCGAAGAAGCCGCCGAAGCGCTCGATTTTCTCAATCAGACCCATCAGATCCAGCACCGCGACATCAAACCGGACAACCTGCTGCTGGTCGCCGGGCACGTGCAGATCGGAGACTTCGGGCTTTCACGCGCCCTGAGCGGCCGAAGCCTGCGGCACAGCGCCGCGGGGACTCCGCTTTATGTTGCGCCGGAGATCTGGCATGGCCGCCCGCACCCGCGCAGCGACCAGTATTCGCTCGCGTTGACGTACTACGAGCTGCGTACGGGGCGGCATGCGTTCGACGGCAAGTCCCCCGCGGAGCTCATGCGCCAGCACCTCGACGCGTCGCCCAGGCTGGATAAGGTGCCCGACGCGGAGCGGCGTGTGCTGGCGCGCGCGTTGGCCAAGGACCCAAACCAGCGCTGGGCTAGCTGCCGCGAATTCGCGCGCTCCGTGCAGGCCGCTCGATCGGCAGTCGTAACCGCCGCCGTTGCCGACGAGGGCGCGGCGCCGATTGCCGCCGATCCCTGGGCGGACACCGCGGCCCTCGGCGACGCATCGGCGACGACCTTTGCCGCGCGCCGCTCGACAGCGATTCCGCGCACCACGGTCCCTGTCCCCGGCGTTCTAGGGCCGCACGGTCTGCGGGGTGTTCCAGCGCGCGTGCGACGGTACGCGGCCTGGGCGATGGGAGCAGCCCTGCTCTCTCTTCTCGCGGTGTTTCTGATGAAGGGAATACGGGGATTGCCGGCCGGACCGGATCGCCGGCGGCTTGCGGGGAGCGCCCCGGGCGAGGCGAACGTCCGCCTGGTGGCCGCGGCACTCCACTCGTACCAGACCGACTTCGACCAGTTTCCGGCCGGCGCGCGCGCGATCCAGGGCGGCGCGCAGCTCCCCGCGGAACACCGCCTGAGCTGGCTCGCCGCGCTGCTGCCATACCTGAGCGAAGGTCCGGCGTACCGCGCGATTGATTTCCGTCGTGGTTGGGACGACCCGGCGAACGCGCCGGGGGTGCGTCGCAGGATCGGCGCGTTCCTGAATCCGAGCAGCGGCCTTCCGGAGCTCGTCGGAGGGTACGGGGCGACCCATCTCGTCGGCGCGGCCGGCGTCGGCCCGCGCGCGGCCGAGCTGCCGCGGTCGAATCCGAAGGCGGGCGTGTTCGGCTACGATGCGTCGGTCCGGCCTCGGGACATCAGCGACGGCCTGGCCCACACGATCATGATCCTTGGGGTGAGCCGAGAGCCGGGGGCGTGGGCCGCCGGTGGGAAAGCGACCGTGCGCGGACTGACCGCAACGCCGTACGTGAACGGGCCCGACGGGCTCGGCGGCACGCCCGGCGGTCTTCTGGTCGGGTTCGCCGACGGAAGCGTTCGCGTGCTGTCCGAGCAGACCGATCCGCACGTGATCGAGGCGCTGATGACGACCCACGGCGACGAGGCCACGGATTTACCGTTCTGACGTGCCTCCGCCCCTTTTGGCCAGGGTCCGATAATATCCGTTATGTTAAATTGGGCCTGGGGCAGACAAACTCCGAAGTCTTCCACTCGGCGCCTAGACTTCGGAAGTCTTTCCCGAGGCAGCTTCCCGCTTGCTCTCCAGGATCAGCGTGACCGGCCCGTCGTTCACGAGCTCGACTTCCATGTCCGCGCCGAAGCGGCCGCTCTGGATCGGAACCCCCATCAGCCGGACTGCCGACACGAAGTGATCAAAGATCGGCTCGGCCGCTTCGGGCCGCGCCGCTTGCACGAAGCTGGGACGCCGCCCCTTGCGGCAATCGGCCAGCAGCGTGAACTGGCTCACGGCCAGGACTGCGCCCGACACGTCCGCGAGCGAGCGGTTCATCTGTCCGGCGTCATCCTCGAACACGCGCAGCTCGACGATCTTGCGCGCCAGGTACTCGGCGTCGGATTGCGCATCGCCGTCGGCCACACCGACGAGCACCAGAACACCAACGCCGACGCGCGCAATCTCCTCGCCACCGACCTGCACCCGAGCGCTTGTCACGCGCTGAACGACCGCTCGCATGTCACACCGCTCCAGAGATCCGAAAAGAGACGGGTCGCACCGATGATAGCCACGCGTTGTCGCGGACCGGTCACCCCTTCGGGGTTGCGGAAGCGATTCTGCGCGCATCGACCCAGGGGTTCCACGCGGCTTGCGCCGCGTGTCACCCCTGGCTAACGACGGTCGCCGCTCCGCGGCTGCCAAGGACAACCATGCGCAGCCCTGGAAGAGCGACCGTGGTTAGCCAGGGGTGCAGCCGGGCGCAACCCCTGGTACGGATCACGAAAATCCATCCAGCCCTGCAAGGGCAACAGAAGCGACGTGACCGGGCGCGCCGGGGGTGACCATCCACCCGCGGCACTCGGCACGACGCCCGTCGAAGACTCAGGGGCGTGCCACCCGGGATTCGCGTGCTCGTGAACGCGGAACCTGGCTCCTAACTCCTGACCCGTGATCCGTGCCCCTGCCTCACACGGCGGCCGCAGCTTGCGGCGCGACGGCCTGGCTCGGGCCCGCCTGCTGCGCGGCGATCTTGTTCAGCGCCGCCAGGTACGCGCGCGCCGAGGCCTCGATGATGTCGGTCGAGACGCCGCGGCCGCGGAACGTGGTCCCATCGTGCTTCACCTCGACGGTCACTTCCCCCTGCGCGTCCTTGCCGCTCGAGATGCTGCGCACCTGGAAATCGGTCAGCTCGGCTTCGATGCCGCTGATCCGCTCGATGACGTGGAAGATGGCGTCGATCGGGCCGTCGCCGGTGGCAGCGTCCTGGAACTCGTCCCCGCCGGCCTTGCGCAGGCGGAGCGTCGCGGTCGGGATGACGTTGGTGCCGGCCGAGGTGTGCAGCGAGACGATCTGCCACGTGTCCGCGGTCTCGTGGATGTGGCGTTCCACCAACGCCTCGATGTCGGCGTCGTAGATGTCCTTCTTCTTGTCGGCCAGCACCTTGAAGTCCTCGAAAACCAGCCCGAGCTGCTCCTCGCTGGGGTGATAGCCGAGCTCGTTGAGGCGCTGCCGCAGCGCGTGGCGGCCGGAGTGCTTGCCGAGCACCAGCTCGGTACGCGGCACGCCGACGTCCTCGGGCCGCATGATCTCGTAGGTGCTCCGCTCCTTGAGCATGCCGTCCTGGTGGATGCCCGCCTCGTGCGCGAAGGCGTTGCGGCCGACGATGGCCTTGTTGCGCTGCACCTGCATACCGGTGATGTTCGAGACCAGGCGGCTGGTTGGGTAGAGCCGCTCGGCGTGGATGCCGGTGTCGGCGTGGTAGAAGTCGCGGCGGGTGCGCAGCGCCATGACGATCTCCTCCATGGCTGCGTTGCCGGCGCGCTCGCCGATGCCGTTGATGGTGCACTCGATCTGGCGCGCCCCCTCGAGCACGGCGGCCAGGCTGTTGGCCACGGCCAGGCCGAGGTCGTTGTGGCAGTGCACGCTGACGACCGCGCGCTCGATGCCGCGCACGTGCTCGCGGATGTGGCGGATCACGCCGGCATAGTGCTGCGGCGTGGCATAGCCGACCGTGTCCGGGATATTCACCGTGGTGGCACCGGCCTCGATCGCCGCCTCGACGACGGCGACCAGGAAGTCGAGCTCGGTGCGCGCGGCGTCCTCCGGCGAGAACTCGACGTCCGCACAGTAGCCCTTGGCGCGGCGCACCCCGTCGGCCGCGCGGCGGATGATTTCGTCCTTGTTCATGCGCAGCTTGAACTCGCGGTGGATCGCGCTGGTGGCGAGGAACACGTGGATGCGCGGCCGTTCGGCCCCTTCCAGGGCCTCCCAGGCGCGGTCGACGTCCAGCTCGGTCGAGCGCGCCAGGCCGCACCCGGTCACGCCGCGGCACTCGGCCGCGACCGCCCGCACCGCCTCAAAGTCACCGGGCGAGGCGATGGGGAACCCGGCCTCGATGATGTCCACGCCGAGCTCGGTGAGGGCCCGCGCAATGTCCAGTTTCTCCGCGATGTTCATGCTCGCGCCCGGCGACTGCTCGCCGTCGCGCAGCGTCGTGTCAAAGATGAGGATGCGGTCGTCGTTCATGGTTACGCCCCCTGCCGAGCCTGGACGGAAAAAAAAAGCCCCGAGGTCTGTTGACCCGGGGCTCGAAGTTCTGCTGGTTTGGAGAAGAAGCGTTTCCAGCCACGAGCCCTACGGGGCAAGCAGGCTCAGAAGAGCCAGCCCAAGCAGGTTCGTGCTAAGGAAACGAGTGGTCATGCGAATAGTCAGCGCACTGAAACGATTTCCGAACAAAAACTCTACTCGCAACTGTATCGGTCGTTCCCGGAGCGGTCAAGCAGGATTTTTCGGTTTCGCCCGGTTATCTTAGCATCCCGGAAGGCAAATGTAACCGCCGATGGACGCCGACGAACGCCGATGGGAGTTTGATCTGCTGCGTCTGCGTTGATCGGCGTGGATCGGCGGTTCGCTCGGTTCCCCGTTGTGAGGGCGCACACCGTCATGCTCGGCAACGTTCACTACTACTATCACGCCGTCGTGCCGTCGTGGATCTTGGCGGGGGGTGCCGTCGCGTTCCTTGTCATCCTGGCGGTGACGGCGATCTGTATCGTTGGGCGGCGGCGGGGCTAGTACTCTTTCCCATTCACGATTTGGTGAAACGTCAGGGCCGGATCCTTCGCTGCGCTCGTGCCTCGCTCCGCTCAGGATGACACAAGGCGCTCGTGCCTCGCTCCGCTCAGGATGACAGTGTGCGCTTGG
>JBGPMX010000058.1:0-12960 GCA_041487215.1 Planctomycetia bacterium
AAAAAAACCCAATACTACAAAAGATCATCTGACTATACTTCAAACGACTCGTCTAACCAAAAAACACCGCGGACGATGAGGGCCGGCGACACTCCCAGCAGGCGCGGGCGCGTCGGCTTGTACAGGTTAAGGCAGCTCGCGTCTTCGCCCGGTCGCAGCCGTACCGGGAAGATAGCGACTCCCTCGAATGCCGCGTCCGCCGACGCCGGGAACCCGAGCTCGCGGCGGCCGGCGCGAGCATTGAGATCGTGCAAGAGCGGCGGGTCGCACTCGGCCACCAGCGCGAACCCGCCGCTGCCCGACCGTTTGTCCGCCGCATCTTGCAGCGCTTCGCGACGGTTCGCCGCCACGGCGACGATCACGAAGGTGGCAAACGCGACCAGCCCGGCCGTGAGCGCGCTGCGGCCGCGATGGCGGCCGCCGTTGCGCACGCCGAGCCGCAGCGTCGCCGCCACGCCATGCCCGCGCACCATCCCGCCCGCGACGCCGGCCATGCCGGCGTAGAGCAGGAAGAGCGCTCCCACAAGCAGGCACGAACCGACAAGAAAGAACGTCGCCGGGTGCAGCCGGCCCAGGGTCGCGACCGCACTGCCCCCGGCGGCGACCGCCAGGCAGGCCCAGCCGATGCGGCGACTCCAGGCCGCCCGTGCCGGCACCCAACCCGCCGCATCGCTCACCGAACCGGCGAGCAGCGCCCGCGGCGTCGTCCGGCTCAGCCTGCGCACGGTGCCGGCAATCGCGAGCAGCGCCAGCATAAGCCCGGAGAAGAAGCCGATCGCCAGGCTGAGCGGCGCGACGTGCAGCGTGAGCCTCGAGGTGCCGACCGCCGGCAGCCACCACGTTCCCAGGCCGCGCAGCATGGCCGCGGTGTACAAAACGCCCACGGCCGACCCGATCAGGCTGCCGAGCGTCGCGGTCACCAGCCCCTCGGCGAGCAGCAGGTTCCGGACCTGGGCTCGGTCGAACCCCACGGCCAGGAGCAGACCCGGCTCCTTGGCCCGGCGCTCGACGGCCAGCCGAAACACCAGCGCGATCAGGATGACGGCCGCGGCGATCAGGAAGAAGCTGAACGCCAGGAACAGCTCCGCGAAGTCGGTGGCTCCTTGGGACGCGGCCAGCCCCTGCGCCTTGACGGGCTGGAACACCAGTCCCATCTGCTCGGGCGCAAGGTGCCCCAGAAGCGCATGCTCGAAACGATCCTTCAACGCGTCTGCCGGGTCGTCCCCGCCCCGCTGTTCGGCATGGCCGCGCGCCGAACCCAGTGCGGTGCCGGGACCGGACACGGGCGACTCGGATGCCGGCAGGGCAACGCGGACCGATGTCCAGCGGCCGAACCGGCTGCCCCAGATGCGCTCGCCCGCGGCCAGCGACACAAACGCCTTCGGTGTGCCGCGGTGCTCGTCCCAGTACGTCTCATCCTTGGGCCGCACCCGCCTCAGGTCCATCGGAAATGGGGGATCCCAATCGGCGTAGTGCTTGGCGTTGGTGATGCCCGGGTAATCGGGCACGAGGCCCGGGTCGTCGGCGACCCCCTGCATCGCGACCACGCCGCGCAGGCGAAACACCGCCTGCTCGGTCGCGAACGGCACGGACGATTCGGCCGCGAAGTAGCTGAGCTCGATACGGTCTCCGGCGTGCGCATCCAGGTCGTCGGCCGCCCAGCGGTTGAGCAGGATCTCGTCGTCGGCCAGGACGAACACCGGCGCTCCGGATTCAAGCGCCAGCGGCCCCAACGGCGGCTCGGCATCCACGGGCAGGGCGGCGACCGTCGAGTACGGAATGGATTTGCCCAAGCGATCGCCGTCTGGAGCGAGGCGTTCGATCGCGTTGGCCAGGTAAGTGAGGGTAGGGGCCACGCCTAGGTCCAGGTCGCTCGCCGCTTCGAGCGCCGCGGAGCCGGCGGCCGGGACGAGCACCATCCGCGAGCTCTCGAGCGACATCGTGCCACGCGCCGGATCGATGCGAAGGCGAAGGCCGAGATCGTCGAGGCGGATCGCTCGCGCCAGAGCGGCTTGAGGAGATGCGGCGTGCGCGGCCGGGTCCGGTGCCGGTCCGGGCGCGCTGGCGCCGGGGCGGTCCGCGCCGCCGGCGATGAAGATTGCGTTCGCGCGGCCAGGCGCGCCGACGGCAACGGCCAGCGCATCGAGCGTTACGTACGCGTTGCGCGGCGCGTGCTGGTTCGGTTCGAGAGCGAAGTTGCCCAGCGCGCCGGCCGGCACGATCGAGCCCACCGTGAGCCGCCGCGTCAATACCGCATCGTCCTTGCGGCCGAGCACGGCCTCGCGCGGGATCGCGCTCGGCTTCTCGGTGCGTACGAGCACCGTGTCGCCGGCCCGGACGCCGAGGTCGTTGGCGAGCTTCTCGTTGAGAGACACCGCTTCAGAGCCGCCGTCCCCGTGCCAGACGGCGGCCACATCGGGCGATGCGCCGGACGGACCCAGGGCCCAGAACCCGGGCGTCACACCGAGGATGTCGACCTTGCCCACCCGCGTCCCCTCGCGGCCGTTCGCATCGATTCGGGCAATGCTGCCGTGGAGCAGCATGGCCGGCTCGACACGCACAGCACCGCCGTGGCCGGCGCGCGCGAGCTCGGTGCGAACATCGTCGGCCAGTGCGCGGCGGAAGAGCCCCGGGGCGACCAGCGCGTGATCGATGCGGCCCAGCCGCTCGAGAACGAGCTCGCGCAGGCTGCCGCGCATGGAGTCGCCGACCAGAAGCGCGCCGGTGAGCACCGCGCTGCCGGTCGCCACGCACAGCGCCACCGCGGCGTGCGCGCGCGCGTGGTAAAGCAGGCTGGCAATAAGCAGGCGGCGAAGCGACATCTCTTCCCCGTGGGACAGTACTGCGAGTACTCCGTCACGCTGGGAATGACCCGTGGCAGGTTGTCATCCGGAGCGGAGCGAGGCACGAGCACAGCGAAGGATCTCTTCAGCGTATCCCCCCCGCACAGTGGTTCACTGGGGCGCGCTCCAACGTTCCATCCACCAGGTCGGCACGGCGCGGGAAGCGCGCCGCGAGCTCGCTGCTGTGCGTCACCACCAGCAGCATCGCTCCCTCGTTGCCGTGCAGCTCGAAAAACAAATCGGCCACGATCCGGGCGTTGCGGCGATCGAGGTTTCCGGTCGGCTCATCGGCAAGCACCAGGGGTGGGCGGTTGATGAACGCGCGCGCGACGGCGACGCGCTGGCGTTCCCCGCCCGAAAGCTCCGCCGGCCGGTGCTCGATGCGGTCGCTCAGGCCCACGCGCCGGAGCAGCTCGCGCGCCCGCGCCTCCGGGTTGGTATCACCGGCGCCGTAGGGGAGCGTGGGGATAAGCACGTTCTCGAGTGCCGAGCACTGCGGCAGCAGGTGGTGGTCCTGGAACACGAAGCCGATCTGCCGGTTGCGGAACGACGCCAGGTCGCGCTCGCCGAGCTGGAACGGATCGCGTCCCGCCAGGCGCACCGAGCCGGCGGTAGGGCGTTCCAGCGTCCCCAGGATGTGCAGCAGGGTGCTCTTGCCCGACCCGGACGGACCCATGATGGCCATCGCGTCGCCCGCCTCCAGTGTGAGCGACACGTCACGGAGCACGACGAGCGGCTCGGCACGCGTCGGGTACTCCTTGCGCAGATCGCTGACGACGAGGCCGGCCTGGCCGGCTCGGGTCTCCGCCGGCGGTGCTTCGATCATGCCTTCATCATGCCGTTCGGTTCCCGCGCGTCAACTAGCGGGCTCACGGAGCGGACCGCAAAGAGTCGAGAGTCAGCAAAACGTCGAGAGTCCAGAGTCGAGGGTCGAGAGCCAGCAGTCTGCGGACCGTCTCCGCCGCTCCGCGGCTCAAGCGCCCGAAGAACCGCATGAGCCATGAGCGCGGGGGCGAGGGGACCGCAACCCGGGAGAGAGCACCGAGATCCTTCGCTGCTCGTTCCTCGCTGGCTCAGGATGACAAAACCGACGGACCACTTATGAATGACTACCGACTGGCTAACTGCTGACGGACGACTCTTGCCCTCTGATCTATGCCCTCGCCCTGGGGGGACCGCAGCGCGGCACGAGGTTAGGCACGGGAGTGCGCAAGAAGTCTAAGATGACACGAGAAGTGCCACGGTCCCCAGCCCGTAGAACGTGTACTCCACGTCCGCGCGGTCGTCCCAGAGGCCGGCCCGGAACCCGCCCGATGGCATCTCGGTGGCGTGCGCGAAGCGGCGCAGCGCGTCCGCATCCACGCGATCCGCGGCACCCAGCGCATCGAGCGTCAGAAAGCCCGTGAAGCTGGAGAGCAGGTCGGAAAGCGGGGCGCGCGCATTGGCGCGCAGGCCGCCGTCGTCCGCCTGCATCGGCGCCAGAAACGCGACGGCCGCAGCGGCGGTCGCGGGGTCGAGCGCGCCGAGCAGCCCCAGCAGCGTGACGGCCGCGACCGTCGGATTGGTGCCGCCCCGCCGCGCCGCCGGCACCTCGACGTAGCCGCCATCCTCCCGTCGCCGCGCGGCCAGGAAGGCGATCACGCGGGTCGGCTGCGGCAGGGCGAGCCCGATCAGGTCGTAGCACAGCGCCACCAGAAACGTGTGGTAGGTGCTGCCCGAGACATCGGCCACGGTCTTGCCGTAGCCGCCGTCGGGGCGGCGGAAGCCCTCGAGCGCCGCGGCGACCCGCACGGGCCATTCGCGCGTCTGCTCGGAGAGCACATCGGGACCGCCCCCCGCCTCGACCAGCCGCGCGGCGAAGAGCAGCGACATGAAATCGACGACGCTGGCCGGCTCCAGCAGCGATCGCCGCAGGAAGGCAGCCGCTCGCTGCACCGTCGGTTCGTCCAACGCCCCGAGCGCCGCCAGGGCGCGCAGGCCGAACGCCGTGTAGTAGAGGTCCGACCCCCCCTCGCGCCCGGAGACGCCGCCATCCGGATTCTGCGCTGCACGCAGGAACGTGTGATGACGCGTTCGGAAGCCTTCCGGGGAACGAGCGACGAGCCCGCGCAGCCGCGACGTGAGATTCGCGAGGTAGCCGCCGGGTTCGGATGCTTGGTTCACCGCGCCGATGGTACGCCGCCTTCGCCCAGCTCGAAGCACGCCAGATGACTGCGGTCACGCACGTAGAGTCGCCCGCCGACCAGGGCCGGGTAGGCCCAGGATGGAGGAGCATTCGTGATCTGCACCCGGCCCAGCTCGCGGTATGCGTCCGGCGATGCAGCTACCATGACCAGCTCGCCATCGCCGTCGAGCACCAGCAGCCTGCCCTGCACCACCAGGATGCTCGCCGTCTGGCCAAAGTTCCCACTCTCCCACGCGGTCCGCCCGCTCGCGAGATCGATCGCGATCAGGCGACCGCTGTCATCCAGCCCGAACAGCGTGTCGCCGTACGCCGTGGGCGAGGTGATGTAGCTGCGCAGCGAGCGGTTCTGCCATGCCACTCGCGCAAGGAACTTGTCTGCCTGCCTGGTGATCTCCAGTGCCCGGATCGGCTGATCGACCGAGGTGAAGACGATCCGATCGTTCCAGACCACGGGCGTGGGGATCGATTCGTCGTACTGGATCTGGAAGGGATACTGCCAGAGGAGCTCACCGGTCTGAGCATCGAGCCCGACGACGCGCTGCCCCGTCATGCCGACGATCTGGTGCGTGCCGGCCAGGTCCGCGGCGAGAAACGACGAGTACGAGCAGGTGTCCTGGAGCGACCGCCAGACAACCTCGCCCGTCTCCGGGTCGAACGCCATGACGGTCCCGCCGCGTGATCCGCCCACCTGGGTGAGGACATGACCGCCGTCGAGGAGCGGCGAGCTGGTCATGCCGAAGAGGAGCTGGGGGCCGCCGAAATCCTGCTCCATTTCGAACTTCCACAGCACGGCGCCGCGCGCCGCGTCCAGGCAGTGGAATTTACCCGAGATCCCCATGCAATAGACCCTGCCGTCGGATATCACGGGGGTCGACTTCGGGCCGCGACCGTGCGCACGTCCCACGGGGTGCGGCTCGAAGGGGGCCGGATAGGCGTGCCGCCAGATTTCCTTGCCGTCCGCGGCATCGAAGCAGAGAACCATCTCGTTCGGTTCCTGCCGCGCCATCAGATAGACCCGGCCATCGGCGACGACGGGCGACGAGTAGCCGGAGCCGATCGGCGTTTGCCAGAGCGGCTTCTTCGGCGCCTGGAACCAGCTGCCGGGAATTACCGGGCCGTGCGCCCGCCCGTTGCGCCTGGGGCCGCGCCATTGCGGCCAGCTGTCCGGCGGCTCCGCATCGGCCGGCATGTCCGCCACGGCGCTGGGTTGAGGCGCGACGCTTGCCGGCTGCTCGATGGTCGCCGCAGCGCTGCCGACCTGCGCGGGCGCTTTCTGGCAGCCGCACACGGCGACGAGACACGTGAGAGCTGCCCCCCATTTCATGGCTTCGGTCGCTCCTCAATCTTGGAACGCACGAACTCCGGGATGGGGATCGCCTCGAGCTCCCCGTCCACGAGGCGGCAACAGGCGACGGTAAGCTGGCCGCGCGCCACTTCCTGGCCCTCCCGGGAGAAGACCGCCGCGTACGTGAGCGATTTCTCTCCCCGGCGCGCTACGCTCAGGTGGATGTCCATGAGATCCTCGAAACGGACCGGACGCACGAATTCGCACGAGGCGGCGACTCGCGGCCAGGTCATCTTGCCGGCGTCGGTCTCCATCATCACGCTCAGTCCCACCGAGCGCAGAAAATCGTGCTCGGCTTCTTCCATGTAGCGAAAGTAGTTCGCGAAATGAATGATGCCCGCCATGTCGGTATCGGCGAACTCGATCCGGCGGGTGGTGTGGTATTCGTGCGCCATGTGCCCGGCTCGCGGCTTCGGTTGCCTGAATCTTAGCCAGGCGGCTGGGGAGCGGGAAGGGCGTGACGGCTTGGCGTGGTCCGATTTCTCCGTAACGCGAACGCCGACAAGTCATGGCCTGTACGCGTGCGTCGGCGGTTTCTTTGTTGTTGGGGCGACGATCCGAATCCGTTCACCGCGCAGGGTGTCACCGGCAGGACAGGCCCTGCCTGTGACACCCATCTCACGAACCCAGACGGTGAAGGTGCGTCGCAAGGTGCTGCTCGGCCCGAACCGGCACAACGCGCCCTTCGGGTCCGATGCCGACGCACTCGGAAAAGTCGAGCGAGCCGAACACGCGGTCGAGTTCGGTTGCGTCGCTGGCGGCTGGAGCCAAGGGAAGCAAGCGGGATGCCGCCGGCGCTCAAGTCGGCCTTCGGGGGGGCGGCGGTGGGCCCCCGAACGCGCAAAGCTCATGTGGCTGAAGCGTTCCGAGGATTCCGCGCCGACCGGACGGCGCATCGCCACCCGTTCAGTGCTTCGGCGCGGCCCGGCCGTTCTGATGCCTATTCCTTCAGGATGGAGATGGTTTCACCATCCGAGCCGTTCCGATCCACGGCGTGCGATGGGGAATTCACGAAATGGTGGTACACCGCGAGGGTCCCGTCGGCCATACAGTCCGCGCTGAACTGCCGCTCTACGGCGTCGCGGCCCCGCCTTCCAAGCTCGTTGCGGAGCGGCTCGTTCTCCAGCAGCTGGGCAACCGCGTCCGCCAGCGCCTGCGGATCGTTGGGGGGCACGAGCAGGCCGCCCTGCGTGGCGTTGACCAGCTCGGTGAACGATCCGTGCCATGGCTGCACGACGGGCACGCGGCTGGCGAGCGACTCGAGCACCGGCAGCCCTTTGCACTCGCGATAGACGGTCGGGACGCTGAAGATGTCGAGCGATCGCAGGAAGCGGATCTTGCCGGCACGGTCCACCTCGCCCACGAAATCGACAGCCTCGTACAGCCCCCACGCGATGAGCCGCCGCTCGAGATCGTCCCAGTACGGGCGATCGCGCGCTCCGAGGTATCCGGCGATGCGCAGCCGGCACCCCGCATGCCGGGGCTGCGCGCGGAGGATGCGGAACGCTTCGCACAAAACATGCAGCCCCTTCTCGGGACAGATGCGGGCCAGGTAGCCGATCGTGCGCGCGCCGTCTCGGTCCACCGAGTCCGGCGCATCGCTGCTTCCATAGCCGTCCAGCCCGATTCCGAGCGGGACCTGGAAGAGCTTCTCCGCCGGGATGCCGAGGAAATCGGCCATGAAGCCGGCGTAGTAGTGGCTGAACGTGATAAAGCCGTCCGCGTCGGCCACCAGCCGGCGCAGCAGCGCGAGTGCGCGGCCACGCCATGGCTCGGGCAGCTGATCGAGGAAAAGGTCTTCGCCCGACAGCGTGCAGAGCACCGGGACGCCGAGCCGCCGGCGCAGCGGAGCGGCCAGGCCGAGCAGCAGGCCGTTCGATAAATCGACCACGTCCGGCCGCACCTCGTCGGCGAGCCAGCGCACGAGCTTCTCGAACTCCTTGTGGTCCGCCCCCTCGTCACCGCGCAGCACCGAGACCGTCAGTGCGCCGAGCTCCTGCGCATCGGTCTTGATCGCAAAACCGGCGGCCCAGTTGAGCAGCGCGGGGGCGTCGAGCATCCGGTCGATCACCCAGGGGGTATGCCGGAAGAGGGCCAGCTTGTGCTGCAGGTAAACGTTGATGCCGCCCAGGAAGACGCGGTGCCGGCTGACGTTCTCTTCGTCGGTGCGTGTGGGCGTGTAGGTGGGGACGAGCACCACGTCGTGGCCGCGGGCCATCAGGGCGCGCGCGAGCGTGTTGTCGCGCATGCAGCTGCCGCAGTACATCCCGGCCGCGCCGGCGGTGATGAAGGCGATTCTCATGAAGGAGCGTGGCGCAAGTCGAGGCAGCTGTTCCGTGCGGCGGGCGAGCCGCGCAGGCCTGCTTTGCTGCTGGATTTTAGCGGAACTGCCGCACGGGCACCACAGCGGAGTCGTCACGCGGTCGCTGTCCACCGGCTGCGACCACGCCGCGCCCCTCGGGATCATGCGAAACGCGAAACAAGATTGCGGGCGCGCGCCCACGCCGTTATAGTGCCAAAATGACTGGCGGGAGCCCAAACAGATCCGGCCCCGCTCTTCAAACTGCGGCTTGCGGGCATCTGCCTCTCCAGGCTCATCTCTCAGTCCCGGTTTGTCGCGTTCTCAGCTAGCCGACAAAGGAGGTCTGCCGTGGCAGTCCGCTTGTTCGTGGGGAACCTGGGACCGGTGATATCCGATCAGGAGCTGGCCGCCATGTTCGCCCCCTACGGTGCCGTGAAGGCCGAGGTCGTGCGCGGCCGACGCGGCAAGGGGCGCGGGTTCGGCTACATCGAACTTCTGAGCGAACAGGAAGCGACGCGGGCCATCGCGGACCTGAACGGCCGGGAAGTCGGCGGCCGGCCGATCACGTTGGCCGGGGCCAACGCATCTCCCCGTAAGTCGCCCGACGAAGTCGATCAGCAGTACGGCTACTCGCGCTCGAGCGGCGGCCGCTCGCGCAGCGGCGGCGGCGGCGGTGGCGGCTACCGCCGTTAACTCGCACCCCACACCGATGGAAGTTTGAAGCGCAAGCGAAGGAGCCAAGTTGACTTCCCTGCGCTTGCGCGCCAAGCTTTCCCGGTGACACGTTTTGCCGCCCCGGCCGGCAACAGACCTCTTGGCCCGGAGCCCATCTCATGCCAAAACAGCGCCGTACCTCCCCGGATCGTATGACCCGCCGCTCGGTGCTCCAGACCACGGCCGGAATCGCCGCGATCGGCGCCGGCGGGTTGCTTGACCGCGCGGCCGCGGCGCACGAAAAGCCCCGCGGCGCCGCCGTGCGCGGACGCGTCCATCCATCCATCTGCCAGTGGTGCTTCGCGAAATACTGGGACTTGGAAGCGATGTGCCGTGTCGCCGCCGAGCTCGGCTGCAAAAGCATTGAGCTCGTCGCCACCAGCGAGTGGGACACGCTCAAGAGGCACGGCCTCACTTGCGCGCTCGCGCCCAGCCACTGGTTCGACAAGGGAATGAACAACCCCGCATATCAGGAGATGTGCATCAGCAAGATCCGCGACGCCATCGACGCCTCCGCCGACTTCGGGGCGCCCAGCGTCATCACGTTCACGGGGTTTCGCGAGAATATCCCGGACGACGAAGGCGCGCGGAACTGCGTCGCGGGGTACAAGAAGATCATCGGCTATGCCGAGAAGAAAAAGGTCAATCTCTGTCTGGAAATGCTGAACAGCCGTGTCGCCGAAGAGATGAAGGGGCACCCCGGGTACCAGGGGGACCACACGGACTACTGCATGGAGATTATCAAGAAGGTCGGTTCGCCGCGCATGAAGCTATTGTTCGATATTTATCACGTCCAGATCATGGACGGCGACCTGATCGCGCGCATCCGGGAGTGCGGCGAGTATATCGGCCACGTGCACACGGCGGGGAACCCCGGGCGCCGCGAGCTGGATGACGACCAGGAAATCAACTACCCGGCCGTCATGCGCGCGCTCGTGTCCGTCGGCTACACCGGCTACGTGGGCCAGGAGTTCCTTCCTACACGCGACCCGCTGGACGGGCTGCGCCAGGCCGTCACACTCTGCGACGTGTGAAGCAGGCCGCGGCTTGCTCTTGTGCCTGCACGCTAATACCCCCCTTGTCCCCCCCTTCGCAAGGGGGGAAAGGGGGGTATCAGCTGCCCGGGGCGCAAACGTTTCCTTCCGATTGGTCATCGGTATCCCGTGCGCCGAGTCGGAGAGTCTCGAGGAGACCTGCGGTCCTGGGATGGCGGGATCGGGAGACCCGCGCCGAACCTGGGCCCCCCGCCAGAGGCGGGGGCTAATTCCTCTCGTCACTCCGCCCGCGCGCGCCCGGCCGCCTGCTTGCCGCTCTCGGGCGACGGCCCGGAGCCGGGCGGCGCGATGCCGACGCCCCAGCAGATCCCGTTGACCAGCAGCTTGCGGAACGCCGGGTTCTCAAAATCAGCGGGATGTCCCAGCGACGTGTAGAAGACGCGGGAATGTCCGAGCCGCGGCGTGTTCGTCCACGCCACCGGCTCGCTGGGCTGCGCGGGAATCGAGCCGAGGAGGAGCGGCGTCGTCGACGTGACGAGCGGGCTGACCCGGTAGAGCGAGCCGTGCCCTTCGAGCCGGTTCTCGTCCACACCGCGCAGCGCCGGGTGCTGGGCGGCGCCCGGCGCGACCGCCAGCGCCACGCCCGGCCCGTCGCCGTGGTGGCCGGTGTAGTGCCCGCCGATCACGTCGTGATCGAACTCGGGCCACACCGCCCCCCCGTCCGCAGGGGGTGTGTGCGGATCGCGCAGCGCGAATGCGTGGCACGCGGTGCGAATGCCGACCAGCGGCTTCCCCGCCGCGAGGTATCCGTGCAGGGCGTCGAGCTCCGGCCGCGGCGGCGTGCGGCGCCGCACGCTCACCAGCACCAGGTCGGCCTTGGCCACCGCCTCGGCCAGCCCCGGAAACCGGTTGACGTCCGCCGGGTCGGCGTGCACGAAGCGCACCTCGAACCCGCGCGGCTCGAGCTCCTGGGCGGCGAACGCCGGCAGCGTCCGCTCGGTTTGGTACTCGTCCTCGCCGATCACCATCAGGATCGAGCGCCGGTCGTTGGCGAAGCGGAACGGCGCCCCGCCCAGGAAGTCGCCCGACGTGATCGTCGCACAGACGTACTTCTCGATGTGCTCGACGATGCGATCCGTTCCCACGAAATGCGTGACGTACGGCCAGCGCTCGGGGTTGTACATGGTGTCGGTCATGTCGCGCATGAGCACGACGTTCTTGCCGTTCTTGGCCAGCTGCCGCAGGCCGAATGGGCGGCCGAGCACGCACATGTTGGTATGCACGCCGAGCAGCACGACGTTGCGGATGCCGCGTGCCTCGAGCAGGTTCCAGATCTCGACGCCCGAATCGCTGATCGCGTCGTCGTCATCGATTCGGAGCAGGTCGGCCTCGGCCTTCCATGGCGCCTTGGGGTCGCGTCCCATGCCGCTGAGCCGCTCGTGCCAGTGCGCATGCTCGACCGGGTCGTCGTCCTCGCCGCCGTCGGCCTGGTCGACCGGGTACTCCGCCGACTCCTCGGCGGGGATACTGCGGCACCACGAGCCGATGTCTGCGGGCAGGTTAGCCGCCTTGGGCGCCTGCTGGGCGCGTTGGCGGCCCGGTCGGTCTTTGTACGCGTCCATGCAGCCCGACGGCGCATGGATGATGAGCACGCCGCGGCCGCGCGCGTCCTCGAGCACCGCGTTCATGCGCGGCCCCATCTCACCGACGCGCCGCACGGCGTTCAGGCAGTGGTGCGCGTCCCACATATCGCACACGATGATGGCCGTCTTGCGCGGCTTCCAGGGCTCGGCAGTCTCGCGCACGACGTAGCCGCCGTCGGGCGCCGGTACACGTGCCCGCTTGTGAACGGTGATCGTTCCCGGCGCGGCCGCGTCGGCCGGCCCGGCAGCGGCCGCAAGAACCGCGGCGACCACGGCCGAGGCGGCGACGGCAAACGTACGCGCTCGAAACCAAGAACGGACCGATCGGGTGCTCATGAGTCTTCACTCCTCGCGAGGGCAGGCGGGGTTCACGTGCCCCTACCTTAGCCGCTCGCGAGAACGACGGCCACCCCCAAGGAGAGCCGGAAGGTCGAGGGCCCAGAGTCGAGAGTCCAGAGCCAGCGGACCGAGCGGCACCTGGCAAGCCTTCGCCCAGCGCCGCCATAATATGTAGACGGCCCGGGCAGTGCACGCCTTGAAGAAAGCCGGCGCGCGTCGGGTAACCTGGCGGGAGTGGCGTCTTCAGCTGCAGTCAGGATTCTGGAAAGGCAGGGGGAAAGTGACCGATACCAACTTTTCTTTGTCGGTTCGCACGCTGGCGCTGGTGGCTCTGGGGATTCTGGCCGCGGCGCCGGCGCGGGCTGCGGATCCGTGGATCACGCTCGAGGGTCGGGACGGACCGGGCAAGGGGAAAGAGATCGTGCTCGTGAGCGGTGACGAGGAATACCGCTCCGAAGAGTCGCTCACCCAGCTGGCCAAGATCCTGGCGCGGCACCACGGCTTCCGGTGCACCGTGCTCTACGCCATCGATCCCAAGGACGGCACGATCAACCCGAATATCCGCGACAACATCCCGGGTCTCGAGGCGCTGGA
>JBGPMX010000059.1:0-12955 GCA_041487215.1 Planctomycetia bacterium
AAGGCGTTCGCCGAGTTCGCGCGGGCACTCGGCTACAAAATTCGCAAGCCACAGAGCCGCTACGAGCTGCAGACGGTGCTGGTGCAGAGCGGGTCGCGGCCGGACCGGTACGCCGTGCACTACGGCCTCTTACGCAGCATGAAGCGGGCCGAGTACAGTCCGGAGGAGATCGGGCACTACGCGATCGCCAGCGACTCGTACTGCCACTTCACGTCGCCGATCCGCCGCTACCCCGACCTGCTGGTGCACCGCTTGCTCGAGCGGTCGATGCGGAGCAAGAAGGTCTCGGTGGACGAGGCGGAACTGATCGCGCTCGGCGAGCACTGCACGCTTACGGAACGCCGCGCCGCCGACGCGGAACGCGAGCTGATCAAACTGAAGATCCTGGCTCACCTGGTGGAGCGGATCGGGCTGGAGATGCCGGCGGTGATCACCGGCGTGGAGGATTTCGGCTTCTTCGCCCAGTCGGTCGAATTCGCGATCGACGGGCTGGTGCACGTCAGTACCCTGGCGGACGATCACTACCGCTACGAGGCCGCGACGCACACGCTGGCCGGTGTGCGCAGCGGCCGAGCGTTCCGGCTTGGCGACACGGTGCGGGTGCGCGTGGCGCGCGTGGACATCGACCGCAGGCAGCTCGACCTGCAGCTCGTGGGCCGCAACGCATGACGCTTGACCCCGGTCGGGGCCGATTCCCTGGCCACACCGCCGCCGGGCTTCCCTGCCGGGCGGCCGACCGGGTGCGCGGTTTCAGGCGGCGACCGGATTGATATGCGCCAGCACGGCGCGAAGCTCGTCGATGTCGATCGGCTTGGTCAGGTGCGCGTCGAACCCGGCCTCGATCGACTGCATCTTGTCCTGATACTGGGCGCAACCGGACACGGCGACCAGCGCCGCGTGCTCGAAGCCGGGCTGGCTGCGCAGCCGGCGCGCGAGTTCGAGCCCGTTCATGCGCGGCA
Source organism: Planctomycetia bacterium (assembly GCA_041487215.1). Lineage (GTDB taxonomy): Bacteria > Planctomycetota > Planctomycetia > JALXBF01 > JBGPMX01 > JBGPMX01. Next base: position 960 of record JBGPMX010000059.1, read on the forward strand.
TGTTGAGATCGACCAACAGGACGGGGGGCTTGCCGCGCAGCGCCTTCTCGAGGCCGTCGATGCCGTCCTCGGCCGCCTCGACGCGGTAGCCCATCATCTTGAGCAGCGTCTCGAGTCCCCAGCGGCAGTCGGGGTTGTCCTCGACGACCAGTATGTGCGGGCCCGGCATGGGCGGCTCGATTCCCGGCTCCGCCTGATCGCTTGCCGCTTTGGCCTGCATCCGCTCCCACACCTCGCGGCGATACACCTCGACTTCCGGTGGCGCCGTGATTCCCAGGCGGACCTTGTCCCCCTTGATCTGAACGGGCGACACCGTGATGCCGTAGCGAGGAATCACGATCTCCTCGTTCGGCTTGCGCGTCAGGACCAACATGGCGAACCCTCCTTGCAAAGAAAAAAGGACACAGTCCCTGGGTCGTGTGTGTTATCCGGTCTCGCTCCCGAGCACGACGCGCCGACCCCGCGTACGGCCGGGCACGCGCTCGGCGGAACTATGCAGCGTCTCGCAGATCTGCGCCAGCAGGTCGTCCCGCTTCACCGGCTTGGACAGGAGCCCCGCGCAGCCGATCTTGCGCGCGGCCTGCGTGCACTCGGGCGCCATGTCGCCCGTGAGGGCGATCACCGGGATCGGGCGGGTCGACGGCTCGGCCTTGAGCCGCCGCGTGATCTCCAGGCCGCTCATGCCGGGCATAATCAGGTCCAGCAGGATCAGGTCGGGCGGCCGGCGCGCGATCGCCTCCAGGGCCGCCTCGCCCGTCTGCACCCCGTGGGCGACGAAGCCGAACGTCTCCAGCAGTGTGACCAGCAGGCTCACCGTCTCATCGTCGTCGTCGACCACAAGGATCCGCTCATTCTGACCGATGGTGGGCGGGATGCCAAAGACGCCGGCCGTATCCGACGGCCCGCCCGCGGGTTTGCCGGCGCCCCCCGCCGCGGACGTATCCCGCACCAGTTGGCAGGCGGGCACAATCACGGTGAACGTCGCCCCGTCGCCGGGCGAACTGTTCAGCTGGATCTCCATCCCCATGAGCAGCGTGAGGTGGCGCGCCAGCGCCAACCCCTGCCCCGCGCCGCAACACGGCGTGCGTTCCGGGTTGTCCAGCTGGTAGAACTCGTCGAAGACGTGGGGCTGCTGCTCGGGCTGCACGCCCGGGCCAGTGTCCGAGACGGCGATGTGCAGCTGCATTTCGCATGGACGGCCGTTGGATTCGGCCGGCGCGGTCGCCGCCGGATCGGGCGTCAGGCCGGCCCAGAGCAGCACCTGGCCGCGTGGCGTGAACTTGACGGCATTGTCGAGCAGGTGCCCGAGCACCCGCTTCAGTTTCGTCCGATCGGATGAGAGCGTCACATCCGCGTCCATTGCCCACGAGATGCATAGCCCCTTGCGTTCCGCCGCCGGCCGGAACTCGCTGACGAGCTCGCTCAGCAGCACCCGCAGTTCGAACGGCTTGGGTTGCACCGTGATGCATCCCGACTGCAGGTCGCTGAGCTCGGCCAGGTCGTTCAGGACGGTGGCGGCGCGGCTCACCCCCGCCTCCAGCCGGGCGAACATATCGTGCTCCGAGGGGCGCAGCCGTGCGCCGAGCGCATCGCGGATGAGCGTGGACGCCATCTGGATGACGTTCAGCGGGGTGCGTAAGTCGTGCCCCACGGCCCAGAGAAACCGTTTCTTGGAGCGCTCGGCCTGCTTCGTCGCCTGGAGCGCCGCCGCGAGCGATCGAACCGCCTGGCGCAGGGCCAGCCAGTCGCCGATGTCGTGTGCGAGTGCCGTTGCCAGCTCGGACACGGCCGGCGGCACAGGATCCGCCGAGCGCCAACCGAACAGGACAAGGCCGAGCACCCCGTCGGGGCCGAACATCGGAACGAGGAGCAGCGATCGGCAGCCCGGCATACGGAACCAGGGCAGGCAAGCGTCATCCATCGCTTCTCCGGCGATCGCGCGCGGCTGCGCTGCGGCCAGGATCTCCCCCAAGAACGCCTGGCCCCGCAGTACATTGCGACTCGTCGGCAGCGACTGCCACACGCCCCCGGACTGGCCGGCCGGCGCCAGGATGTCGTGGCCCTCGACCAGGAAGAGCGCGAAGACGCCCGCCCGTGTGAACTGGCGTGCGCGGTCGAGGACGTGCTCGACGCCCGCCGTGACATCCTCGTAGCGGCGCAATTCGGTGCGCAGCGCGCGCAGCGACTGCCAGGCCGCCGCCTCCGCGCCCGCCGCGGACTCGCCCGTGCACGGAGCCTCCCTTAGGCCCACCGCGTCAGGATCAACGATTCCGGCGGCACTGTGCCGGGATGCGTGGGACATCACCCTTTCCTCATGCCTGGAGAGCACTCAAGATGGCCGTCACAACGGCGCAGGCAAACGAGCGGCAGATCGCTTCACTGAGGACTTGCTCGGGGACGCGCTCGGACCCGAGACTTTGCGGTCACGGTCCACAGCGGTTGGCGGCGTGAAGGCGTGACTCCATTCATATACGGCCGTTCACCCCATGGCGCCGCCGCGCGCGAAAGGGCTGGCCCGGCGGGCTGGACCACACGGATTGCCCGCTGCGGAGAGGCGTCGCGGGCGTGGGCCGGACGGAATCGCCGGCGCGTCGGAATCCTTCTTCCCCCATGAGGGAACTCCATTTCCGTGGCAAGCGGGGCTCGCCGGGGCATCCTAGCTCGGTAGCGTGCGGACCCTGGTTGAGAGGTCCATCGGGAACCGGAATCTTCCGAGGCGGAAGCATTCCGCGGCGCGCCGAACGATCAGGGCGTTCGCGTCTTGACCCGCGCCGAAGGACAAGGGCGAATTCTGCCGCTGGGGGTGGGCGGAGTCAATGAAAATATTCTCTGCCTCGCTACATCCTGGGCTAGCGGCGTTTCGGCCGTTGCGGTATATAGCCGGCCCGATAGCCGGAACAGCCATTTCGCCGTCCTGCGGCGTCGCCCGACACCCATGGGCCCGATCGAGCTTGTCCTTGGGCGGCGCCCGCTCGGAAAGAGCCGGATCGCCAAGCAAATCGTGTCGCTCGCGCCGCCCGTGGCACGAGCCACCGCCCTGGGCGAGAACCATCCGTGACGGGCCGCGGCAACGGAACACGTCGCATCGGGAACAGAGCAAACGGAACGGGCTTGTTATAACAGGCGAGGAGAGACATGAAACGATTCTGGGCGGCCATCGGGATCCCGATCGTGGCTACACTCGGGTGCGCGATCGGGGTCGGTACCATCGCCTGGGCGGAGGGCGCGGCAAACGACAAAATCTTCAGCCGCCAGAAAGCCTTTCGCATCCCCTTCCAGATCCCGGACCCGTCCGAGCAGAAGCAGCTCCAGGAAGTGCAGCTCTACGTGGCGCGCGACGGCGGGAAGTGGGAGAAGTACACCACGTCATCTCCCGACGTCCCCGCCGACAAGCGTAGCTTCATCTTCCACACCGAGCAGGACGGCGAGTACTGGTTCGCCGTGCGCACGCTGGACCACAAGGGCCTCATGACCCCGTCCGACGACGCCGGGCTCGCCCCCGGTCTCCGCGTGGTCGTCGATAGCGAGAAGCCGAAGATCAACCTGCGGCCGATCGAGCGTTCCAACCGCGAGGTGGGGGTGGAGTGGGAGCTGCAGGACCGCAACCTGTACCTGGATTCGCTCAAGCTCGAGTACCGTGCCGAAGGCGAAGGCGTGTGGCACGCCGTCCCCGGCGTCGTTCCGAAGGTGATCGGCCAGGCGACCTGGCTGCCCGAGTTCCCCGGCCGAATCACCGTGCGTTGCCAGGTGCAGGACCGGGCGCAGAACCTGGGCATCGAGACGATCGAGATCGATCCGTCGGCGACGGCGCGGCGCTCGGACAGCGGCACGAGCACGCGCAGCGCCGCCGCGTCGCCCGCGCCCCGCGACCGATCCGCCCCGCTCTGGGACCTGCCCCCCGCGCGCGACACCGGCGCTGCCGCAACGTCGCCGGGTGGCTCCGCCGCTACGGCGTCGCCGCGTGATCCGCTCCGCGGCAGCGCGGCGCGCGAGCCGAGCGCGCCCAACTACGCGACCGATCCCGTGCCGGAGGCCACCCCGCCGCGTACGGCCGCCCCGAGCAGCCCGGGTTCCGCTTACGGGTCCCGCGGCATCCCGTCGGCCGGCGCCGAGGGCACGATGTACGTCAAGACCCCCGACGTCGACCTGGACTACGAGATCGACGACGTGGGCCCTTCCGGCGTGGGCAGCGTCGAGCTCTGGATCACGACCGACCAGGGCCAGACCTGGAAGCCGTACGGCGAGGACATGAACCGCCGTCCCCCCTTCAACGTCAAACTGCCTGGCGACGGTCTCTACGGGCTGACGATGGTGGCCAAGAGCGGCGTGGGGCTGGGCGATCGCCCGCCGGCCCCCGGGGATGCGCCGCAGATGTGGGTCAGCGTCGACACCACCCTACCCAGCGTTCGGCTGCTCCCGCCGCAGATCGGCAAGGGCCCCGACGCCGGCAGCCTCATCATCCAGTGGTCGGCGGAGGACGAGAACCTGAGCGAGCGCCCCGTGACGCTGTACTACTCGGACAGCACCAGCAAAGAGTGGAAGCCGATCGCCGCCGATCTCCGCAACACCGGGCAGTATGCGTGGAAGCTGGATAGCCAGGCCGCCTTCCGGGGCCGGCTGCGCATCGCGATCGACGTGGTCGATATGGCGGGCAATCTGCGGCACATCGAGTCGGACGACGTGGTGATCGACACCGCGAAGCCTCGGCCCCGCATGACCGGCGTGAACCCATCGGGCACCATGCGGCGCTGATCACTGAACTGTTCGGCACGCCCTGAACTTGAACCCCGGCCCCGGCCGGGGTTTTTTTGTACGTCAGGCTTTCCAGCCTGATTCTGTGCGGCATGGGCCTTATCAGACTGGAAAACGTGACGTACGCCGGGTCAGCAACCCGCCTTCTTCCGCGGACCTACCGAGATCCTTCGCTGCGCTCGTGCCTCGCTGCGCTCAGGATGACAATTCAACAACTCAACAACTCAACAACTCAACGTCTCAACGTTATACTCGCGCCATGGCCAAGCAATCGCCCCGCAGCGCGAGCGGAGTGAGCGGCGTTGATGTCATCCAGAGCCCCGACACGCTGCCGCTCAAGCCCGTGTACGTGGTTTACGGAGAAGAAGACTTCCTCCGATCACGAGTCATCGCTGCCGTCCGGGCCGCGGTGCTCGGCAAGGACGCTGACGAGATCGCGGTCACCCGCTTCGAGGGGGACGCGGCCGCGCTGGCCGACGTGCTCGATGAGCTCGCGCTGCTGCCCTTCTTTGGTGCCCGGCGGCTCGTGATTGTCTCGGATGCCGACCGGTTCGTCTCGGCACATCGCGACGCGCTCGAGCGGTACGTCCAGAGCTCGCATCGCGGCGGCGTGCTGCTGCTTGCCGTGCAGGCGTGGCCTTCGAACACCCGGCTCGCCCGGATGGTGAGCGAACGGGGCCTGGCCGTCGAGTGCCGGTTGCCCGACGCGCGCCAGCTCGCGCCCTGGTGCCGTCGCTGGGCGCAAGATCAGTACGGCAAGCGGCTAAGCGTGGATGCGTCCGAGCTGCTCGTGGAGCTCGTATCGGGCGGGCTCGGGCAGCTCGATCGCGAGTTGGAAAAGCTCACCTCCTACGTGGGAACCCGGGCCGATATCGCCGCCGCGGACGTCGACCGACTGGTCGCCGCCGGCCGGGTCGAGGTGGTCTGGAAGATTATCGACCGCGCCGCCGACGGGGATGCGGCGTCCGCGCTGGCCGCCCTGGACGCGCTCGTCGTCGCGGGGGAGGCGCCGGTGTTCCTGCTCGCCGCCTTCGCAACGCAACTGCGCCGGCTCGCCCGTGCCTACGCCCTCGTTCGCGGCGGCGAACCGGTCCGCTCCGCACTGACTCGTGCGGGCATCAAACCGTACTTTGTGGACCAGGCCCAGGCCCAGCTGCGGCACCTGGGGCGGGACCGCCTGGCACGCCTGAACCGCTGGCTGCTCGAGACCGATCTGGGCATGAAGGGGGACTCGGCGCTGAGCCCCCAGCACCTGCTGGAGCGGCTGATGGTGCGGATCGCCGCGCGGCAGGACGGGGCGCTTGTCTCGCGCCACTAGTCCCCATGGGTACCGCTCTGGACAGCGTGCTAATCCGAACCCAAAGCGCGAGCAAGTCATTCTTAGGCCGGCCGTTACGCCTTGCAACAAATCGACACCCGCAGTATCGTCTCGCCTCTTTTCGGATTCTCCCGTCTCGTCGGCAACGGAACTCGCGAGAATGGGCCCCATCAGGCAATGCTTCGCGTACGGGCTGGCTGTATGCCTGGTCCCGCTGGCCGGGTGCCACGGCTTCCTTCGCGCGCGCTCGGACGTGGCGACAGCCGACATGCCTGTCGCCGAGGTCGAGCCCCCTGCGCAGCTCTCCGGTGAGCTGGACGGCCCGACGCTCCGCCTCGCGCTGCACGATCTGGCGATCATCCTGGACCTGCTGGGGCGGCTGGAGGCGATCGATCCCGAGCTGAAGACGCGCATGCTCGGCGAGCTGGCTGAGGCGGACGCGACCCATGCAGTCGATATCGTCAAGGCGTGGCAGGCCAGGGTCGCGGAGCTCGAGGCGGCCGACGGCCGGATCCGCGTGGCCAGCGCCACACGCCTGGTGCGGCGTTCCGCCGCCGCTGAGCTGTCGCTGCCGCAGCCCTCGCCTGAGTCGTTCGTGGCCGAAGCGGCCAGTCCGCCCGCGGCGGTCGTGTCGGCTTCCCCGCCGGCGGTGCTGCTCGCACCCCCGACGCCCCCCGCGCTCGATAACCTTCCGCGGCAGGAACTGGTTCGCCTGCTCGCGTCCCGCAGCTCGGAACGAGCGGCGCAATCCGGCGATGCCCGCGAGCGCGTCCGGCTCGCCCTGATCGACATCCTGGCGCAGGCCGACGCGGATCACCCACCGAGCGCCGACCCCGAGCTGTGGGATCGCCTGGCCCCCGCCCTGGAGATCTGCCTGGGCACGCGCGAATGCGACGAGGCGGCGCTCGAGCAATTGCGCGACGGGTTGCGGCAGGCGAGCGAGCGGCTCGACCGCCGCGATCCGCTCGAGCTGCGCAAGCTGACCTTCTGCCGGCGCATCCGAGGCTTCGGCAACATCGAACCGGCACCGGAATCGGAGTTCGAGCCAGGCCAGGCCATGCTGCTCTACAGCGAGGTCGCGAACTTCGCCAGCGAGACGGCGGCCGACGGATTCCGCACCCGGATCGGCTCGACCCTGACACTCGTCGCCGCCGATGGCCGCACGGTCTGGCAGGAGCCCTTCCCCGCGGCCGATGATGCTTCCGGCACCGTCCGCACGGATTACTTCCTGAGCCACACCTTCCAGCTGCCTCGGACCCTGAGCGCCGGCCACTACGCCCTGCGGCTCACGTTGCGCGACGAACTGGCCGGGCGCTCGGCCACTGCGTCGATCGCCCTTCGGATCCGATAAAAATGTAGGGTGGGCTGTGCCCACCAGTAGAGGCTGCGCGGCTATCGGCATGCGGTGCCGAACGGGGGAAAGGGGACAGAGTCGAACCCGACCGGCCGTAGGACTCAGCGCGCCTGCTGCCGCCACTGCTCGAGCCGCTGGCTGGCCCATTTGCGCGATTCGGCATTCCAATCCTGCCCCAGGTTGCGGTAATCGCGCTCGAACGTCGAGAGCATCATGCCCAGCAGCATGCGGTCCGAGCTCACCTCGCCGGTCTGTGCCAGGTCCCAGAGCACCTGCAGAGATTCCTGGGGTTGATCACGCATGCTGAGCACGGTGGCCCGGCCCACCTCGCCGGCCAGCTGCATCTTGCGGTCCGCGGAGCGCGACATCTCCGCGAACAGCGCCTCCGCCTTGCCGAACTGCCGCTCCTCCATGTAGTGCCGCCCGAGCTGCATCTGGGCGCGCCACACCCAGTCGATCTCGGTCGGGAACCGGTTGATCACCGCCGTCCAGGCCGCCTCGGGCCCGGGATCGTGCAGGAACTGAGCGACGGCGAGCGCGTAGTTGTACTGCGCGCGGGCGGTTTCCAGCTCGCGCACCTGCTCCCACGGCACGGCCGCCGGCGCCACGCCGGCCGGCACCGCAGCGGGGCGGAGATCGGGCGCCCGGCGGTACCATCCGAACGCCGCGCCTCCCGCGAGCGCCAGGGGGATGCTGGCCGCGAACCAGACGCGCAGGTTCCGCGGCACGCGTGCCAAGAAGGCGGCACGTCGCACACCCGCGCGTGGAGTCGCGGCCGGCTCGGTTGCCGGCGGCGATGGCGGTTCGCTCGGTTCCGCCGCAGCATCCGCCCGCAGCCTCAGTTCCGCATGCAGCTTCTCGAGATCCTTTCGTGCCTCGCGCGCGGTCGGGTAACGCTCGTCCGGCTTCTTGGCCATCAGCTTGCGCACAATGCGGCAGAGCTCCGGCGGCAGGTCTTCCCGCAGAGTCTCGAGCGCTTTTGGCTGCGCCTGCATGTGTTTCACGGCCACCGCCAGCGCGCTGGGCCCCTCGAACGGCGGCTGCCCGGTGAGCATGTAGTAGGCCGTGGCGCCGAACGAGTACAGATCGCTCCGCATGTCGAGCGGTTGCCCCTCCACCTGCTCGGGGCTCATGTAGAGCGGCGTCCCCATGGTCACGCCGGTGTCTGTGAGATTGAGCGTGCTGTCGGCGCGCAGACGCGCCAGACCGAAATCCGTGACCTTTACCTCCCCCTTGCGCGTGAGCAGGATATTGTCCGGCTTGATGTCGCGGTGCACGATCCCCGCCGCTCCCGCGTGCTCGAGGGCCAGCGCCACCTGCTCCAGGACCCGGACGGCGCGCCGGGCGGGAAGCGGGCCCTTCTTGCGCACGTAGTCGCCCAGCGTCATCCCCTCGACGAATTCGAGCGCCATGAACCGCGTGCCGTTCTGCTCGCCGAGCGCGTAGATCTGCACGATGTTCGCGTGCGCGAGCTTCCCCGCCGCCTCCGCCTCGACCGCGAAGCGGCGCAGGTGCGTCGCGTCCCCCGTGAGCTCGCCGCGCAACACCTTCACCGCCACGCGCCGTTTCAACGCGAGCTGATGCGCCAGGTAGACCTCTCCCATGCCGCCGGCGCCCACGCGGCGCAGCAACTCGAAGTCGCCCAAGGTGGTGCCCGAGAGGTCGGGCCCCAGCTTCTTCTTGCCGCTTTTCTCGGCCGTCTTGTCGCGTCGCCCCGCGTTCGTCTCGTCGACCGGGCGGTCGGCGGGCGAATTCGCCGCCGGATTTTGAGCTGGATCGGTCATGGCCTGCCTGCCCCAAGGTAAGTGTCTTCCATGGTACGGCAGGTTCATCCTCGCTTGAAGAGACGACCGCGCCGGGACCCGGCCGTGTGCCACTCCGTTCGAAGACTCAAGGGCGTGCCACCCCAACGGTGTCAGCCCCCCGGCCGCCGCTCGTTGACGATTTTTCGGGCACGCCCCTATAATGCCTGGGCATGCGCCGGCGAGCGTCCTCGGGAGCAGCCCGTCCCAGCATGCTTGAGGAGAACTATGGACAGACCCGGAACAGTTGCTGAGCTTCGCGCGAGCGGGTACCGGCCGGAATCGGTCAAGGACGAGATGCGCCGGAACCTGATCGCGCGGCTACGGGCCGGCCAGCCCGTCTTCCCCGGCATCCTGGGCTACGACGAGACCGTCGTGCCCCAGATCCAGAACGCGATCCTCTCGCGGCACGACATGCTGCTGCTCGGCCTGCGCGGCCAGGCCAAGACCCGCATGCTCCGCATGCTGACCGAGCTGCTCGACGAGGCGATCCCGATCATCGCCGGCTCCGAGGTGAACGACGATCCGTTTGCACCCATCTCCAAGCAGGCGCGGGATCGGCTGGCCGCCGAGGCGGACCGCTGCCCCATCGAGTGGATCGGCCGCGCGCGGCGCTACCAGGAGAAGCTTGCCACCCCTGACGTGACGATCGCCGACCTCATCGGCGAGATCGATCTCATCAAGCACGCCGAGGGGCAGTACCTGTCGAGCGAGCTCACCATGCACTTCGGGCTGGTGCCGCGCACCAACCGCGGCATCTTCTGTATCAACGAGCTGCCCGACCTGTCCCCCAAGATCCAGGTCGGTCTGTTCAACGTGCTCGAGGAGCGCGACGTCCAGATCCGCGGCTACCCGGTGCGGCTCAACCTCGACCTCTGCATGGTGTTCTCGGCCAACCCCGAGGATTACACGAACCGCGGCCGCATCGTCACCCCGCTCAAAGACCGCATCGGCTCCGTGGTGCGCACCCATTACCCGATCACGCGCGAGGTCGGCATCCGCATCACCGACGAGAACGCCTGGACCGACCGCGACGGTGGGTCGGCCGTGCGGGTGCCGCACTTCATGAAAGAGATCCTCGAAGAGACGGTCCGGCTGGCGCGCCAGAGCACGCACGTCAACCAGGCCTCGGGGGTCAGCGTGCGCATGTCGATTGCCAATTACGAGAACATGATCTCGAACGCGGAGCGCCGCGCGATCCTGACCGGCGAGTCGCACGCCGTGCCGCGCATCAGCGACCTGGCGTTCATCGCCGCCAGCGCGCGTGGCAAGATCGAGCTGACCATGAGCGAGGACGATGGCCAGGAGGACAAGGTGCTCGCGCGGCTGCTCGGTGAGGCGGTCAAGAACGTTTTCGATCAGCATGCGGATGTCGGCCGGTTCCGCCCGGCGCTCGAATACTTCGAAAAGGGCGGCTCGATCGAGGCCGGGGACCAGATGCCGTCGGCCGGGTACGCGGAACGGGTCGCCGAGGTGCCCGGGCTCAAGAAGCAGGTCATGCAGCTTGCGGAAGAGCTTACGCCCGATCTCCTGGACGCGCCGTTCCGCGATGCGGCGCTGGCCAGTGTGACCGAATTCGTGCTCGAAGCGCTCTACGTGCACAACAAGGTGAACAAGAACGACAAGGCGGGGAAGAAGGCGTACCGCCGCTAACAGCCATATGCCCAACTACGAATACACCAAGTGGGACGGGTCGCAGCAATTCCAGCCGCTCTCGGCCGAGCAGATCTTCGACAAGCTCAGCGAGTACGTGCTCGAGTACGGTGAGAACATCCTGCGCCGCCTCGAGGACCTCGACCCCGAGCAGCAGGACCTGCTGAACCTGCTGGTCAAGGAGGGGTACATCGAGCCGGACGAGAAGGGGCAGTTCCGCGTGTCGCCCAAGGGGGTCCGGCGGGTCGAGGAGAAGGCGCTCCACGAGCTGTTTCAGATCTTCCAGCGCGACTCGATGGGCAAGCACGACACCGGGCTGCGCGGCGCCGGGCAGGTGCTTCACGAGGACTCGAAGCCGTACGAGTACGGCGACGCGCTGGCGAACCTCAACCTGCATGAGACGCTCAAGAACGCGCTCATCCGCCAGCAGACGCAGGGGATCCAATCGGACGACGTCGTGCGCGGACCGACGCGGCACGGCGCGCCCGCGCCCGGCGCTCCTGCGAAAACGGGCCGTGCTGCCCGGCCGATCGGCATCGAGCCGGAGGACCTGGTCGTCTACGACACGGAGTACCAGACGACCTGCGCCACCGTGGTGCTGCTCGATATGTCCGGGTCGATGGCGCGGTTCGGCAAGTTCTACCACGCCAAGAAGGTGGCGATGGCGCTCCAGGCACTGGTGCGCACGCGCTACCCGCAAGATTTCTTGCAGGTGGTCGGCTTCTATACCTACGCGTCGCCGCTCAGCGAGCGCGATCTCATCCGCTGTGGTCCGAAGCCGGTGAGCATCTTCAACAGCCGCGTGTTTCTGCGCATCCCGCTGGACAATCCGCCGAGCTTTGTGCCGGAGCACTTCACGAACATCCAGGCCGGGCTGCGTTTCGCGCGCCGGGCGCTGGGGCGGCAGCCGTGCCAGAACAAGCAGGTGATCGTGGTGACCGACGGCGAGCCGACGGCGCACCTCGAGGACCGTGAGATCGTGCTGATCTACCCGCCGGCCGAGCGGACGGCCCAGCGCACGCTGGAGGAAGTGGTGCGCTGCGCGAGCGAAGGGATCCGGCTCTCGAGCTTCGCGCTGATCGAAGACTCTTTCTACCTGGGGCTGGTGAACTTTGTC
>JBGPMX010000060.1:0-12887 GCA_041487215.1 Planctomycetia bacterium
CGAACCATCCCCCGACCTCATCGTGCACGCCGGCCGGATATGGACGGGCGACGCCCAGCGGCCGTACGCCCCGTCGCTGGCCGCGCGCGGAGGCCGCATCATCGCTCTCGGGTCACGCGCCGAGATCGATCGCCTGCGCGGCGCCGGCACGCGAGTCGTCGACCTGCCGGGCGGTTTTGTCACCCCCGGACTCATTGATGCGCACGCCCATCTCACGATGCTCGGTGAGACCCGCGAGCAGGTGGACCTGCGCGGAGCAGGCAGCATCGATGAGGTTGTGCGCCGTGTCCGCGAGCGCGCCGACCGGCTACCGGCGGGCGCCTGGGTGCTTGGCTTCAACTGGGACCAGAGTTTGTGGCCCGGCAAGGAGCTGCCGACGCACGAGCTACTCACCCGAGCGCTGCCCGATCGGCCCGTGTGGTTGCGTCGCGTGGACGGGCACGCCTGCTGGGCCAACGCCGCCGCCATGGCGGTCGCGGGCGTCGGCCCGGAGACGCCGGACCCCGAAGCGGGCAAGATCCTTCGCGATGCGTCCGGTCGCCCGACCGGCGTGTTCCTCGACGCGGCCAACAACCTGGTGGGCCGGCACATTCCCGCCCCCACCCGCGAGGCGGTGCGCCGCCGCCTTCTGGAAGCCCAGAGCGAGTGCCTGGCGGCGGGCCTCAGCGGCGTGCACGACGCGGCGCTCGATGCCCGCGAGATCGACGTGCTGCGCGAGCTGGATCAGCAGCGTGCGCTCCGGCTTCGGGTGTACGGCATGGCTCTGCCGCCGGGCGGACGCGAGCTCGAGTTCGTGAGCCAATCCCCCGGCAGCGCGGGGGACCGTTTCGTGCTGCGCGCGATCAAGATGTTCATGGACGGGGCCATGGGATCACGCGGCGGCCTCCTCTTCGAGCCGTACAGCGATGACCCGGGCAACCGCGGCCTGTTGCTCACGGATCCCGAACGGCTCGAGAGCATCACCGAGGCGGCTCTGGGCAGCGGCTGGCAGGTCTGCACGCACGCGATCGGCGACCGCGGCAACCGCCTGGTGCTCGACGCCTACGAAGCCGCCCTGCGCAAGGTCCCTACCCGCGACGCGCGGCTGCGTATCGAGCATGCGCAGGTCGTGGCGCTCGAGGATATCCCGCGGTTCGCGCGGCTGGGCGTGATCGCCTCGATGCAGCCCACGCACGCTACCAGCGACAAGCGCTGGGCCGAAGCGCGGGTGGGCCCCGCCCGCATCGCCGGGGCGTACGCCTGGCGGCGCTTCCTGGATGCCGGCGCGCGGCTCGCCTTCGGCAGCGACTTTCCCGTCGAGCAGGTTCCCCCGGCCCTGGGCCTCTACGCCGCGGTGACACGCCAGGATCGGGACGGCGAGCCGCCGGGCGGGTGGCTGCCTGATCAACGGATCACGCTGGATGAAGCGCTCGGCGCCTTCACGGCCGGCAGCGCCTTCGCGGAATTCGCCGAGACACGCCGCGGCGTGCTGCGCGCGGGGATGGAGTGCGATCTTACGCTGTTCGACCGCGACCTGGCGAAGATCCCCGCCCGCGCGCTGGCCGACGCGCGCGTGCTGGCCACGGTGATCAACGGAGAAGTTTGCTACGCTGCAGCCGCTGCGGCTGCGCCGGACCGCTAGCGGCCGCGCGTCCGCGACGGCGTAGGGCGAGCACGCCCGCCGCAACCCGCAAACAGGCATCCGCGCCGCCGAACGGAAGGGTGGCCGCGGGCGCACGAATCCAATACGAGCGATTTTCCCACACCACGGAGCTTGCCATGCTGCGATCTCTTGCGATGCTCTCCCTTCTTCTTGTTGCGACCCCATGGGTGTGCGCGGACGATGCCGACCTGCAGGAGTTGCTCGAGCACCCCATCCTCGAGCCGAATCAGCCGCTGGCCGAGGTGCAGCAGTACACCGAAGCGCGCGTGCCCCCCATGCCCATGGTGCGATCGGCCGAGGAATGGACGCGGCACGCCGAGCAGGTTCGCCGCGGCGTGTTCGACAAAGTCGTATTTCGGGGCGAGGCGGCTGCGTGGCGCGACGCGGCCACGCGCGTCGAGTGGCTCGAAACCATCGACGGTGGCCCGGGCTATCGCATCAAGAAACTGCGCTACGAGGCACTCCCCGGCCTCTGGATCCCGGCGCTGCTCTACGAGCCAGCGTCGCTCGAGGGCAAGGTGCCCGCGGTGCTCAACGTCAACGGCCATGACGGCAAGGGGAAAGCCGCGCCGTACAAGCAGATCCGGTGCATCAACCAGGCGAAGCGCGGCATGCTTGCGCTCAACGTGGAATGGTTCGGCATGGGGCAGCTCGCCGGCGAGAACTTCCACCATGGGCGCATGAACCAGCTCGACCTGTGCGGCACGAGCGGACTGGCGCCGTTTTACCTCGCGATGACACGCGCGCTCGACCTGCTGATCGCGCTCGAGCACGCCGACCCCGATCGTGTCGCCGTCACCGGGCTCTCGGGGGGGGGCTGGCAGACTATCACCATCAGCTCCCTTGATACGCGGGTCAAACTGACCGACCCTGTCGCGGGCTACTCGAGCTTCCGGACTCGCGTGCGGAACCTCTCCGACCTGGGCGATTCCGAGCAGACACCGTGCGACTTGGCCGCGGTAACCGACTACGCGGAGATGACCGCCATGATGGCGCCGCGTCCCACTTTGCTTACGTTCAACGCCAAAGATGATTGTTGTTTCGCCGCGGACCACGCTCTGCCGCCGCTTATGAACGCGGCGCGACCGGTGTTCGAGCTCTACGGCAAGGGGGACAACCTGCGCTCGCACGTCAACCACGATCCCGGAACGCACAACTACGAGAAGGAGAACCGGGAGGCGCTCTACCGTATGCTGGGCGACCACTTCTACGCGGGGAACACGGGGTACAGCGCCGAGGAGATTCCATGCGCCGACGAGCTGAAGTCGGCCGAGGAGCTGCGCGTCGCGCTGCCCGCCGATAACGGCGACTTTCACAGCCTGGCACTGGCGCTCGGCCGAGCCTTGCCGCGCACGGCGCCCCTGCCGACGGAAGCCCGCGCCGCGGCCGAGTGGCAGAAGAGCCGACGCACGGAGCTGTCCGAGGTCGTCCGAGCCAAGTCGTACACCGTCACCGCCGAGGATGCGGGGAGCGAACAGAAGGGGGACGTCGCCGCGCGGTTCTGGCGGCTCCACATGGGGGACGCGTGGACCGTGCCCGCCACCGAGCTCACTCGGCGCGACGCGGATGGATCGGGCGGCTGCGTGATCCTGGTCGCCGACGCGGGACGCAAGAGCCTGGGGGACGAGGTCCGGCGCCGGGTGGATGCCGGCCAGCGGATTTGGGTGGTCGATCCCTTCTACTTTGGAGAATGCCGCGTCCCCCATCGCGATTACCTCTTCGCCCTGCTCGTCGCCACCGTTGGGGATCGGCCACTTGGCATTCAGGCCAGCCAGCTGGCTGCCGTGGCACGCTGGCTCGAGACGGACCAGAAGGCGGGTCCGGTCGACGTGGCGGCCTTCGGGCCGCGCTCGAGCTTGTTTGCCTTGGTCGCCGCCGCCCTGGAACCACGCGCGATCGGCCGCGCCGAGCTGCATCATTCACTCGGCAGCCTGAAGGAGATCCTCGAGGGGAACGGGTCGGTGGACAAGACCCCCGAGCTGTTTTGCTTCGGGCTGCTCGAGAAATTCGATATCGTCCCGATCACCGCGCTGGTCGCCCCGCGCGACGTCGTATTCCGCGAACCGAGCGATCGTGTCGGCAGCGAGCTGGCCGTGCTCAAGAGCTGGTACGCGACACTCGGAAAGGAGTTCGATCCGCTGCGCTGATAGCAGCTGCTCGACATTGGCGCCCCGGCCATGTAATCTGGCATGACCCGCCGGGTGGCCTCGGTTGCCCGCGGCCCGGGATCCGCGCGCCGATCCCGGCAGGGTCGCTCCCATGATCGTTCTGCTCACTCTCACGCGAAAGGGTTGGAATTCATGAGCCGCCGCATCGATCGCCGCGGGTTCCTCGGCACGAGCGCACTGGCCGGTGTCGGCTTCTGGGTAGCCGGCCGCTCTGCTCAGGCCGAGGGCAAGTCGCCCAACGACAGACTGAACGTCGCCTGCATCGGAGTTGGGGGGAAGGGATCGAGTGACACGGACCAGGTCGCCAATCACACGAACATCGTGGCGTTGTGCGACGCGGACGAGAACACGCTCAACCAGAAGGCCGAGAAGTTCTCGCAGGCCAAGAAGTACACCGACTACCGCAAGCTGTTCGACGAAATGGGCAAGCAGATCGACGCGGTGACGGTGAGCACGCCGGACCACAACCACGCGGCGGCCAGCTTGATGGCCATGCGGCTGGGCAAGCACGTGTACTGCCAGAAGCCCCTCACGCACTCGGTCTACGAGGCACGGCAGATGCGTGAAACGGCCAAGAAGTACCGTGTGGCGACACAGATGGGAAACCAGGGGACCGCGGAGGACGGCCTCCGCCACGCGGTCGAGAGCATCCGGGCGGGCGTGATCGGTCCGGTGCACGAAGTGCACGTCTGGACCAATCGGCCGATCTGGCCGCAGGGAGCGGAAGCCATTCTGAAAACGCAGGCCGGAGGCGCCGCTGCCCTTGCCGCCCTGCACGGCCAGTCCCTGAGCAATCTGCCCCGCCCCACGCCGCCCAAGCACCTGAACTGGGACGCGTGGCTCGGGCCGGCGCCGGAACGCCCCTACGATCCCATCTACCACCCGTTCTCGTGGCGCGGCTGGTGGGACTTCGGCACCGGCGCCCTCGGCGACATGGCCTGCCACACCGCGAACATGGCCTTCATGGCGCTCAAGCTGGGCTACCCGACCACCATCGCGGCGGAGAGCGGCGAGATCAACTCCGAGACCTACCCCATGTGGGCCAAGATCACGTTCGAATTCCCTGCACGGGGTGACATGCCCCCCGTGAAGCTGGTGTGGTACGAGGGGAGCAATAAGGGCAAACGCGTGCTGCCCCCGGCCGAACTGTCCCACGGCGAGAAGGTCTCCGACAGCGGCTCGCTGCTCGTCGGCGACAAGGGCGTCTTGTTCTCTCCAAACGATTACGGCGCGAGCTACACGCTCCTGCCCAAGAAGGACTTCGAGGGGTACAAGGCTCCCGAGCCCACGCTGCCTAGAAACGGCAAGGGGGACGACGGCATGAAGACCGAATGGATCGCCGCCATCAAGGGGGGCCCGCCCGCGATGTCGAACTTCGACTACGCCGGCATGCTCACCGAAACCATCCTGCTCGGCAACGTGGCCATGCGCGTGGGCAAGAAGCTGGAATGGGACGGCGAGAACCTGAAGGCGAAGAACTGTCCCGAAGCGGACAAGTACATCAAGCCCGAATTTCGCAAGGGATGGGACGTCTGAGATTGCAGCTCGGCCGAGTCCAACAGCCATGCGCGCGCGACCCGCGCGCATGGCTGTTTTGTCTTGACAGCCGCATCGATCGTCGCCCGACGTGCGAGCGAGGGACCAGATTGGCCCGCGCGGAAACGGACTCGTTTGCTGCGTCTGAGCGAGGGAAGTGTGGAACGGGCCCGCGCCAAAACGAGCGCACGCCTCCTCAAGACCCCGCAGCAATCCTTACAATAGCCGTGTGACGATCCTAACCGCCTGCTTTCGCTCGCTGCGTGCGGCATCGTTGCCCGCAGCCGCCGCCCTACTGAGCTGCGCCCTTCTCGGAGGCGCGGCCATGGCGGACAACGCGGTTGCCCTGCCCGGCGACGCCGCTTGCGACGACCCTATGGCCCCCGATGCCCACCACAGCGGGGAAGAGGACGAGGTGTTCTCCATCCCGGCTCTTCCCGCGCGCTTTTTCTCGAACGCCGCCCAGCGCCGCAGATCGGCGTGCCCGGCCGCTGAGCGTGATCGCTTGCCCTTCGCGGCCGCCCCATGCCCTTCGTCCCTGCCCTTCCGCGCGCAGCCCGGCGTGGGCGCGGGAATCACGCTGCGCATCTAGCCTTCCTGCGAGAGCGTTCGCCCGCAGGAACGGCAGCGAGCATCCCCCCACTCATTGAGGACCGCGCAAGTCGCGTTTCCAGTCACCCATGACCACCACGATCTACCTCTGGGGCGGGTTCGCCCTCTTTGTCGTGACCATGATGGCGCTCGACCTGGGCGTGTTCCATCGCGATGCACACAAGGTTGGGCTGCGCGAAGCAGCGGCCTGGGTCGCCGCATGGGTCGTCCTGGCCCTGGTGTTCAACGGGGTCGTTTGGATCTGGCGCGGCCCCCGCCCGGCGCTCGAATTCCTCGCCGGGTTCCTGATCGAATGGTCCCTGTCGATGGACAACGTGTTCGTCTTTGCGCTCATCTTCTCGTACTTTCGGGTTCCCTCCACGTACCAGCATCGCGTGCTGTTCTGGGGCATCCTGGGCGCCGTGGTGATGCGGCTGATCTTCATCCTGGCCGGCGTGGCGTTGCTCGAGCGATTCCACTGGTTGATCTACGTGCTGGCGACGTTTCTGATCTTCACGGCGATCAAGCTCGTTCACGATCGGGACAAGGAGGCCGACCTGGGCAAGAACTGGGTGGTGCGTGCGGCGCGCCGCTGGCTGCCGATGACGGAGGGGTACGCGGGGCAACGGTTCTTTGTGCGCCAGGACGGCCGCCGGCTTGCCACGCCGCTCTTCCTGGTTCTGGTGGTTGTGGAGACCACCGACGTCGCCTTCGCTGTCGACTCCATCCCCGCCATCTTCGGCGTGAGCCAGGATCCGTTCATCGTGTTCACGTCGAACATCTTCGCGATCCTCGGCCTGCGCGCGCTGTATTTTTTGCTCGCCGGCGCGATCGAGATGTTCCGCTTCCTCGACCTCGGGTTGTCGGCCATTCTGTTCTTTGTCGGATCGAAGATGCTGATCTCGCGCTGGTACGATATCCCGGTCGGTGTCTCGCTCGGCATCATCGCTGCCCTGCTCGCCACCGCGGTGGCCGCGTCCCTCATCGCATCGCGGCGCGAGCGGCGGCAGTCGGGTGCGCGTCTTTCCGACCAGAGGGAGAACACCGAACGCCGTGTCTGATCGGGTGTCGCTGGATCGGGGCGGTCCTGCTCGCTGAACGGGTCGTTGGTCTATGGAGTCGTCAATGACCAGGATTGCTCGCACCGTGCGCGTCGCTCGTGGCCGGTGCATCTTGCTCGTCGCTCTGGCGGTTGGGGTGATCGGCCTGCTGCGCGCTCCGGCGGCGTGGGGCGAAGCGGCCGCGGGGGCGCCGCCCGGTGCGGCCGCCGCGGAAACAGACGCGGGGCACGCCGACCCGGTCACGCCCGTCCTGCTCGGCATCTCGATTATCCTGTTCGCCGCCAAGGTCGGCGGCGACCTCATGGTCCGGATCGGCCAACCCGCGGTGCTCGGCGAGCTGCTGGTGGGGGTCGTGCTGGGCAATGCGAGTCTGGTGGGCTTCGACTGGCTCGAGTACCTCCGGCCGCCCAGCCCCAACTCCGCCGCGGAACACACCGCCGCGGTGGACAGCCCGGCGGCCGTCACACTGGACATGCTCGCCCGGATCGGCGTCATCCTGCTGCTGTTCGAGGTTGGGCTCGATTCGAACATTCACGAAATGCGCCGCGTCGGCCTGGCGTCGTGCCTGGTAGCCGTAGTGGGCGTCGTCGTGCCGATGGGGCTGGGCTGGCTGGTCAGCCGCTGGCTCTTGCCCGACAAGTCGTGGCACGTGCACCTGTTCATCGGCGCCACGCTGTGCGCCACGAGCGTGGGGATCACTGCGCGAGTGCTCAAGGATCTGGGCAAGACCGACCTCGTGGAATCCAAGATCATCCTCGGCGCCGCGGTGATCGACGACGTGCTGGGCCTTGTTGTGCTGGCGGTCGTGCAGGCGATCATCCTCCAGGGACCGCCCAGTGCGGGAGACGTCCTGCTCATCGTCGCGAAGGCCGTCGGGTTTCTCGTCGTGGCCGTCGCGGTCGGCATATGGCTGAGCCCGCGGCTGTTCTATGTGGCGGCGCAGCTCCGCGTGCACGGCATGCTGGTCACCACCGCGCTGCTTTTCTGCTTCTTGCTCGCGTGGTGCGCGAGCTGGATGGGGTTGGCGCCGATTGTGGGCGCGTTCGCCGCCGGCTTGATCCTGGACGAGGACCACTACCTGCCTTTGCAGGGGCGTGATGAACGATCGCTCGAGGACCTCATTCTGCCGATCGCGACGCTGCTCGTGCCGATCTTTTTTGTCATGATGGGGTTCCAGGTGAACCTCCGGGCCTTCCTGGATCCGACGGTGCTGTTGCTGGCCGCCGGCATCACCGTCGCCGCGGTGGTCGGCAAGCAGGCGTGCTCGATCGGCGTCGTGGGCCGCGGGCTGGACCGCTTCAGCGTCGGTATCGGCATGATCCCGCGCGGCGAGGTGGGACTCATTTTTGCCGCGATCGGGCAGGGGCTACGGGACGCGGGGAAGCCGGTCATCGATCCGTCCGTTTACGCCGCGATCGTTGTCATGGTGATGGTCACCACGCTAATCACCCCGCCGCTACTGAGCTGGTCGCTGCGGCGCCGGCAATCAGCGGCCGCGCGCGGATGACGTGCGCGAACTGCGAGGAGCCGGTCCGTGGATGGGAACGGGGCGCGTCGGCTGGCGGTATGGATCGGCACGCTCTTCGAGGCGAGCCTGGCTGCGGCCGCGTGCCTTGTGGGCTGGCTGGCCGGGACGCCCCCCTGGTCCCTGATGCGCTGGAACGTGCGGCACGCCGGGCTGGGTGTCCTGGCAGCGGTCCCGCTGCTGGCGCTATTTCTGGGCACGCTCCGCGTACGCTGGGGGCCGCTCGAACGAATCCGCCGCGTGCTCGATGAAGTCGCCGGCCCGCTGCTGGCCGGCTCGAGCATGATCGACCTGGCGATGCTCGCCGGCTCGGCCGGCCTGGGAGAAGAGATGCTCTTCCGCGGCGTCCTGCAGCCGCTCGTGGGCCGATGGCTGGGAAGATGGGCGGCGGTTGTCGTGACGGGGCTGCTCTTCGGCCTCGCTCATCCCATCACGGTCACCTACGCGGTCGTCGCCTCGCTGATCGGCGTCTATCTCGGCTGGCTGTCGGTCGTCACGGGGAACCTGCTGCCCGCGATCCTCACGCACGCTCTGTACGACTTCGTGGCACTCGTTTACCTGGTGCGGATCCGTTGGCGGCCGTCGCGCGATGGGGCTCTCGACCGGCCCGAATGAGCCGTGTAGGAGTGCAGCAGGCGGCAACGGACGTTACGCTATCTCGGATTCGACTCAACCGTCCAACCTCGCGATCGGAGCCAAATGCTTGTGTCGCACCGGCAATGGGTTTTCATCGTTTGCGCGATCCTGCTCGTTCCCATGGCGCGTGCCGCGGGGACGGGCTCAGCCGCGTCGAGTGGCGACGCGGCGCGCGTGGCCCCAGCCGCGCTGTTTGCGCCGGCCGATTTTCGCGCTCGCCGTGCGCGGGTCTGCCAGGCGATCGGTGAGGACCTGGCTCTGCTCGTCGGCATCGACGAGCCCCAGGACTACCGGCGGCCGCGTCAGCACAACAATTTCTACTATCTCACGGGAGTGGAAACGCCCGGGGCCGCGCTCGCCATCGACGGCCGCACGCGCGAGGCGACGCTATTCCTGCCGGCCAGGCATTTGCGCCGGGCGGCCGAGGAGATCGCACGCGAGACGGGGATCGATCATGTCGTGGAGAACAGCCGGTTCACCGAGCTGGTGCGCCGCGCTGCCGAGGGCCGCGGGCGGCTCTTCCTGCCGCGCTGGCCGGGCGAAGGGAACGCGCAGGCACGCGATTCCTTCCCGTCTCCGTCGGCGGCCCGCCCCGAGCCGCCCGCGGATCGACGCCCCAGCCGGGCGGAGGACTTCCGGGACGGCGTGCTCTCGCTTACCGGTCCGATCGAAGTCGTGGATCTCGAGACGGTGCTCGACCCCATGCGGCGTGTCAAGGACGCCGCCGAGATCGCGGCCATGCGCGGCGCGGGCCGAATCGGCGCCGAGGCGATCGCCGACGCAGTGCGCGCCACGCGGCCCGGCATCCTCGAGCGCGAGCTCGAAGGGGTCTGCGAGCTGGCCTTCCTGCGCAACGGAGCGCACGCCGGTGCCTGGACCACCATCGTGGCCAGCGGCCCCAACCTCATGAACTTCCACTACTTCGCCAACACCCGACGCATCGAGCCGGCAGACATGATCCTGGTCGATGCCGGCCCGGACTTCGCCTACTACTGCTCGGACATCACGCGCGCCTGGCCCGCGAGCGGCCCCTATCCAGACCGCTACCGCGAACTTTACGACAAGCTCCTGGCGGTGCACCGGGCCGCAGTGGACGCCGTGGCACCGGGCGTTAGGATTGCCGACATCGGCCGCGCGATGCTGGCGGAAGCGGACGCGCAGGGAATCCGGCCGTACGTACTCACGAATCCCGGACACTACACCGGCATGGCTCCGCATGACGTGGGGGACCGAGCGGCCCCGTTCGTGCCCGGTGTCTGCTTCAACGTGGAGCCGCTGCTGGTCATCCCGGCGGAACTGATCCACCTGCGTTTCGAGGACACGGTGCTCTGCACGGAAACGGGGCACGAGTGCCTGACGCCGCTTGACGTGCTCCCGTGGGAGGCGGAAAAGCTGCTCGAGATGCGCGACCGGAGGTAACCGGGGTCTCGGTTCGCCTCGCCGCGCTGCTGGTCGCGGCGCGCCACCTGTTCCCAGGACCAGTCCCTCTTCGTTCGACGGGGTGCCACGGGCCGCTCCCTCGCAAAGTCCCGGGGGCGACCAGCCACTCGGCTCCGGATGTGCGCTTTCGTCTTGTCAGACCCTTTGTTCGGTGCCTTAAAAGATCCTTCGCTGCGCTCGTTCCTCGCTTCGCTCAGGATGACAACCTGCCACCTCTTATTCTATTGGGCCAGGTAGGCGTCGAGCTCGCGGGCCGCCTGGGGTGGCACGTTCGCGTCGCCCGCATCCACCGCCGCCAGCTCGAAGGCGATGCCAAGCGGCGTGCGGCCCGGGCGAGCGCCGCGCGTGTACGTCCCCTCGCCCCAGTGCTGCCCGACGGCCACAACGTCGAAGTGGTCGAACCGCTGCCGCGCGCGGTCGAAGCTCAGGTACCCGAGAAGCCGCGCGTCGTAGCCGCGTTCCGCCCGCGACGCGTCCGGGTCGGTTGCCAAAAGCGCACTCCCCTCGAGGCGCAGGCGGAGTCGGTCCGCGGTCGCCTCCGCCACCGTCAGCCCCAGATCGAGCGTGCGAATGTCCTCGCGCCGCCAGAACGGCGGTTCGCCACGCGTGTTGTCGATGAGGTGAAAACGCGCGATGCGCTCGGCCACGCGGCGGGGCAGCGCGATCTTGTCCCCCTTCTGGGCATCGGCGGGCACCAGCGATTTCCAGTCCGCCTCGGTGAGCCAGACGTGATCGCGTGACGCCTCGTTACCGCCACCCACCTTGCACGACGCGTCGCACAGCGCACCGTGTTCGTCGCGGTCAAGCGCGCGGGCGAACACGCTCAGGATCAGGCCGCCGGCTGGCGGGGTCCGGACGTAATGGCGGTCGAGCCGATCCACGTCCTCGACTCGCACGGCGCCCGGTCGGCGCTGTGCGGCCGGCAGTTTCTTCCACTCCGCCAGTCCCTGCCGCAGCACGTCGCGCATGACTTCGGGAGCCTGGCCGGCGTTCTTGTACGCGAGCAGCTTGCCGCTCGCCGTGAACATGTAGATGCCCTGCCGCGTCCCGCCGCCGTCCCCCTTGCGCGGGCCCTGGTTCGCCACGCGGCGGAAGAACTCCCCTTCGGCGTCTTCGCGACGGCGCTGGTACCAATCGTCGCCGGTGACCGGCACGTACTCTTCCTTGGCCATCCGGATGATCTCGGGATCGGAAAAAGCGAGCGCACGGCCCGCCACGCCGTTGTTTCAGGTGCAGCCGAGCGGATGGCCGTCCATCTCCCAGAGCAGGATGGGCTTCCCTTCCGCGGCCGCGCGTTGCCGCGCCTGCCAGAGACCAGTCATCCAGGGGATCTCCGTCCACTTCTCCTCGGCCGGCTTCGGCTTGATCAATGCGTGCAGCTTGTCGAACTCGTCAGGTGAGATCGCATCGCCTGCCAGAAGCGTCTGGGATCCGTGGCAGATGGCGAGCACCACGAGAGCCGACCAGGTTCTTCGGGAAAGCATCATGGGTCCTTTCGGGATCGCGGGTGGGTTCGAGCCGGATGGCACCGTCTGCGGACGGCGCTCTTCGATCATCTTCCGTGAGACGGCCTGGTTCGAGGCTACCGAACGCTACACGATGCATGGGCCCAGAACGCGCAAGAAAGAGACCGCTACGGGGTTCGCCCCCCGTAGTGCCGCAGCACGGTCGCGACCGCGTGCTTCCAGCGTTCGACGAGTACCGTCCGCGGGGCGTCGTCCATTGCCGGCCGGAAGATCTGTTCGATGCGCACGAGGCGAGCGATCTCTTGCGGGTCGCGCCAGACGCCGGTGGCCAGGCCGGCGAGAAAGGCGGCGCCGAGCGCGGTCGACTCGGTCACCGCTACACGCTCGACCGGGACGCCCAGCAGGTCCGCCTGGAGCTGCATGAGCAGCTCGTTCCGCGCGGCACCGCCGTCCACCCGCATGTGGCGCAGGCCGCCGGGAAGGTCCTGGGCAGCGGCCCGGACCAGGTCCAGCACCTGCAAGGCGAGCCCCTCGAGCGTGGCTCGGGCGAGGTCCGCCGCGGTCGTGCCCCGCGTGATCCCGAAGATCGTCCCCTCCGCCTCCGGCATCCAGTGCGGAGCGCCCAGACCGACCAGCGCGGGGACGAAAACGACGTGGCTGTCGGCCTGAGACTGCCGGGCCAACGGCTCGACATCTCCGGACGCCGCGATCATCCCCAGCCCGTCGCGCAGCCATTGTACCGCGGCTCCGGCGACAAACACGGAGCCCTCGAGCGCGTACTGCGGCCGCAGGTCGAGCGTCGCGGCGAGCGTGGTGACCAGC
>JBGPMX010000061.1:0-12853 GCA_041487215.1 Planctomycetia bacterium
CAGAGCGAAGGATCTCGGTCGCACAAGTACGAGCCGTGTCATCCTGAGCGCAGCGAGGCACGAGCGCACACTGTCATCCTGAGCGCAGCGAGGAACGAGCAGAGCGAAGGATCTCGGTCGCACAAGTACGAGCCGTGTCATCCTGAGCCGGCGAGGCACGAGCAGCGAAGGATCTCGGTCGCACAAGTACGAGCCGTGTCATCCTGAGCCGGCGAGGAACGAGCAGCGAAGGATCTCGGTGGCCCGTCGCAAGGTAGGAAGGCCTTTCCAGGCCGCCGTTGTCGGCCCGAAAGAACCCCCCCATGGAAGGGGCATGATGTATGAGGACAGCTGCATGCGAATCTGCCAGATCATCGGCACCGTCACGCTGAATCGGGCCCATTCCAGCCTGGGACGCGCGACGCTTAAAGTCGCGGTGCCGCTCACGCTGGACGAGCTGCGGCAGGCGGCGGCGCCGGCCGGCGAAGAACTGATCACCTGCGACGAGCTCGGGGCGGGCGTCGGTTCGTGCGTCGCGATCAGCGAGGGGCGCGAGGCCGCGATGCCGTTCCAGCCGGAACACAAGCCGGTCGACGCCTACTGTGCCTGCATCCTGGACAGCGTGGAGCTGGCCGGTCAACGGGTCAACCGGTCAACCTGAAATGATGAACCCCTGGAAACTCAAATCCGAGATGTGCGCGATCGGCCGCCGCATGGTTGAGCGCGGGCTCGTGGCCGCGTTCGAGGGGAATATCTCGGCGCGGCTCGGCCCGGACCGCGTACTCTGCACGCCCAACCTGGTGTGCAAGGGATCGCTCCAGCCCGAGGACCTGGCCAGCGTCGACATGACTGGCAAGCAGGTCGCCGGGCAGAAGCCGTGCACCAGCGAGCTCCTGTTGCACCTGGCGATCTACCGGAGGCGCCCCGACGTGGCCGCGATCGTGCACGCGCACCCGCCGCACGCCACCGCGTTTGCCATGGCGCACGAACCGATCCCCGGCTGCCTCACGGCGGAAGCCGAGGTGTTCCTGGGTGAGGTGCCGCTCGCGCCCTACGTCACTCCCGGCACCCAGGCGGTCGGCGACGCCGTCGCCCCGTACGCCGAACACGCGAACGCGGTGCTGCTCGCGAATCACGGGACCGTGAGTTTCGGCAAGACGCTCGAAGAGGCGCTCTTTCGCACCGAGATCCTCGAGGCGTACTGCCGCAGCGTCATCCTGAGCCGGCAGATCGGCACCCCGCAGCCTCTCGGCGCCGAGAACGTGCGCGCGCTGCTTGCGAGCAAGCAGCAGCTCGGCCTGGCCGCCCGCCGCAGCGGGCTGGATGACAAGGGGACGCGCGGCACCCCGCCGCAAGCAACGCGCGCGCCATTGCACGAAGAGACGGTGCAAGACCGCGCGGCGGGGACGGCGCCCCCGGCCGCCACGGCCGAATTGGAATCCCTCATCCGCGAGATCGCCGATCGCGTCATGGCGGAGATGAACGGAAGGCCTAACTGAGGTGCCACCCGCGCGAGGGCGTATCGCATGAAAGTTGCCATTGTCGGCGGCGGCGGTCTGGTCGGTTCGTGTGCCGCGTTCGCGCTCGAGTGCGGCGGCGTGGTGCGCGAGATCGCCCTCATCGACGCCAACCGGGATCTGGCCCAGGGCCAGGCGCTCGACCTGCTGCACGGCGCCAGCCTGACGGCCGACCAGCGCATCGTGGCCGGCGGCTACGAGCACATCGCGACGAGCGACGTAGTCATCATCACCGCCGGGCTGCGCCGCAAGCCGGACGAGAGCCGGCTTCAGCTCATTAACCGCAACGTCGAGCTGTTCCGCTCGATCCTGGGCGAACTCCGCGCGAACGGTTTGCGACAGGACGCGATCTTGCACGTCGTGTCGAACCCGGTGGACGTGCTCACGCAGCTGGCGGTGCGCGAGAGCGGTCTGGCCGCCGATCGGGTGATCGGGCTGGGCACGATGCTGGATACGATCCGGTTCTGCAGCCTGATTGCCGCCCGGCTCAGCGCCGCCCCCACCCAGGTGTCGGCAGTGATCCTCGGCGAACACGGCGATTCCATGGTCCCGGTCTGGTCGAGCGCCACGATCGCCGGCATGCCGCTCGAGAAGTGGCCGGGGGTTACTCCTACCGTGCAGAACGAGGTGTTCGCCAAGACGCGGGGCAGTGGCGCCGAGGTGATCAAGCTCAAGGGGGGGGCCGGGTTCGCCGTGGGCATCGCCATCCGCGAGGTGGTGCACGCCATCGCGCTGGACAGTTGCCGGGTGCTCCCGGTATCGACCGTGCAAACCGGCACCTATGGCATCCGCAACGTCAGCCTCTCGGTGCCGACAGTCGTGGGCCGCGCGGGGGCCGCAGCCCGGCTCGAGCTCGAGCTCTGGCCGAAGGAGCTGCACGCCCTCAAGCAGTCCGGGCAGGTGCTGGCCGACACGCTGGCGAAGGTCAGCGCGCGGTAAGTAGCGAGCAGGCTCCGCGTGCTCAACGGTGTCACACTGGGCACGGTGGATGCCCGGTTGTCATCCTGAGCCAAGCGAGGAACGAGCAAAGCGAAGGATCTCGGTCGGACAAGTACGAGCCGTGTCATCCTGAGCCGGCGAGGAACGAGCAAAGCGAAGGATCTCGGTCGGACAAGTACGGGTCGTGTCATCCTGAGCCAAGCGAGGAACGAGCAAAGCGAAGGATCTCGGTCGGACAAGTACGAGCCGTGTCATCCTGAGCCAAGCGAGGAACGAGCAGAGCGAAGGATCTCGCTGCTTCCTTAGGGCGCGGTCCTCTCGCAACTACGTTGGGAAGAATAGACCATGAAACAGAAATCGCTGGACCGCAAACTCGCCGTCTTGCGGGCAAACCCGGACGCGAACGAGTTCATTCTGGCAGACGCCAAGGACGCCGACATGGCGTTCGGTGTCGGCGCTCCCGGCAAGTCCACGGCACCACGCAACGCTGAAGCCCCTTATCGCTCGCTCGCCGAGTTCCGCGACATTATCCGCGAGATCGTGCGGCAGGAGCTGGTGGACATCATGCTGATGTCCGCCTCGACCAGCGACGTGCTGGCGGTGCAGGAGCGCCTGTTCGATGACAGCCCGGTGACGCCGGCCGTGCGCGCCAACGACACCACGGACATCCACGCGGTGCGCGGCGGCAAGTACGTCGAGCACCCGGCCATGCCGTTTCGCACGGCGACCGTGGATCACATCCAGTGCGGGCACATCGACTGCGCCCCGGCCGAACGGCGGCGCGGTGCGGATCTCGGCCTGTACAGCGTCACGTTCAATAACGACCCGGTGCGCGACCGGCAGACGCTCGAAGAGTACAACCGGTTTCGCATCGAGGCGGAGCGCAAGGGCTTCCGGCACTTCCTGGAGGTGTTCGATCCGAACGTGCCGGGCGCGGTGGCCCCCGAGCTCTTACCCAAGTTCATCAACGACATGATCGCACGCTGCCTGGCCGGCGTGCCCCAGTCCGGGCGGCCGCTCTTCCTCAAGATGGTCTATCATGGGCCGCAGGCGATGGAGGAGCTGCACCGTTACGACCCTTCGCTGGTGATCGGCATCCTGGGGGGATCGGCGGGCACCACGTACGACGCGTTCAAGCTGCTGGCCGAGGCGAAGAAGTACGGCGCGCGTGTGGCGCTGTTCGGACGCAAGATCAACAGTGCGGAGAACCAGTTCGTCTTCCTGCGCTTCCTGCGGCTGATCGCCCAGGGCCAGGTGGCGCCGGAGGATGGGGTCCGGGCCTACCACGCGGCGCTGGCCCGGTTGGGCGTGCGGCCGCACCGCGCGCTGGAGGCTGACTTGCGGCTCGAGACCGGCGTGATGAGCTACGGCGGTTCGGCGCGCAGCACCGTGCCGCCGGCCCGCGCGGGCGCGTTGGAGCGTAGGGGCGGGAACGAGCGGCCGGCCGCGGTCCCTGCGGCGACTGCGGGTGGCGATCCGCCGCAAGCGCACGCATGCCGCTGCCACGGCGACGCGGCGGCCGGCGGTGGAGCCGACGGCGAAGCGGCCGCGAGCGCCGGAGTCGATGCGCGGAGCCGTTACGCGCCGCGCCCGGCGAGCCCGGCTCCCGACTTCTCGCGGATGACCCCCGCCGAAAAGCTCGCCTACCACAAGGCCGAGCGTGACCGCGTGTTCGGCTGAGCGGCCGTGTCTGGGTTATGTCCAAGTCAGAACCGCGACCGACCGAGCGGCGCGGCTTCTCCGCGGGATCTTCTGAAGTCTCGCCGGGATGTCCGAAAATATCTGGTCGCGACAGCGTTACAGCGGTAACCTGCCCATCGCGCCGCTGGGAAGCAATCTGGTAAATGGATATCCGGGCCTAAACAATCCGCCCGTTTCGGTTTTCTGATGGAGGATGAACCATGTCGCCTGGTGTTTTGAAGGGGATGGGAATCGCTGGCCTGGTCGTGTGCGCGATCTTGCTCTTTGTCGCATGGGAGCGGTATCAAGACAATGCCAACAAGGTAGCCGCAGCCAACAGGATGATGCAGTCTTCCCCCCTCAGCGGCATGATGGGCGAACTCACAGGCGGCGCCAAGATGGAGCCTGGCATGCCTACCGCCACGAAGTACGCCCTGGTCTTCGCCATCATCTCAGGAATCGGCGGTGCAGGCGGTTTGATCGTCGGCATGAGAAAACGTCCACAAGGCGCCTGACAGCCTGTTGAAAAAGTAACCCGAAGCGTTAGCGAGGCGAGCGAGTACGTGAATCGTTCGAGGAATTCGAGTCCCTCGCTCACGCTTCGGGTTAGTGTCTCCCTTTTTCGACGGGCCCTCAAACGAGAGCTGAACAACGAACTTCACACAACTCATTATTCCCCAATGAGGATGAACGGCGCCCAATAGAGCGGTGGCTCCGCTTCGGCAATCATCTCCAGCTGGGCGTCACGCAACGCGTCGGCCGTACGATGCCCCGTCCTCAGTTCGCGGTAGACACGGGTCATCAAGCGAGCGGTGCGTTGATCCTCGACCTGCCAGAGACTCGAGAGCACTCCGCGGCTGCCCGCGTACAAAAAAGCCCGCGCGATTCCTCGCACCCCCTCGCCGTCGTACAGTTCCCCCTGCCCACTGCTGCAGGCGCTGAGCACGACGAGATCCGCGTTGAGCCTGAGGAGCGCGATCTCGTCGAGTTCGAGGAATCCATCCTCGCCATCGTTCCCAACCAGCGATAGCACCAGGCTGGGCTGCCGCCGCGGGTCCCCACCCAGGATGCCGTGCGTGGCGAAGTGCACGTAACGGTATTCGGCGAGCCTCCCAGCAGCCGATGCTTTCTTGACTGACGCCTCGGAAGCTTGCAAACCGGTCCGCGCATCCTCGGGGGATCCCCCCATGAGCCCGAGCACGTCGTCTGCCTCGCGTGCGCTGTACCGCAGCCGCGGGAATGCAGCGGTGCTTTTCTCACCGCGGGGCGGACGCGCGTCGACGGCGTCGCTGCGCGCCGCCCGCGGGTCGCTCGTCGCGTAGACGGGGTCCGCGACGACCCATACCGAGCGCGTGGGCTGGGGCCGAGCACGCTGCCACTGCCGTGCCAGGTAGAGCGCGCTTAAGGACGGCGCGTATCGGATGCGGTGCCCCTCGATGAGATACCGCACTGGCTCCCCCGCTGCTGCGCCGGGGCCGGGCTCGATGAACAGTTCAAACGGCAGGTAGCACAGCGCGCCGCTCGGCACAATGACCAGATCCTTTCCCCGAATCTGCTGCGCGACGGGCGCGAGCAGCATCGCATACGCCTCGGCGCCCAGGGCCCGCACTCGGGCGGGCAATTCGAGTGCGGTCGGCTCGGTCAGTGCTTCGACCTGCTCGCGGATCTGCTCGGCGGGCGGCAGCGGGTGAATGGAGATGCCCCCGGTGGCCGCATCGCCATGCTCCGCGCCTTCGAGCAGTATCAGGTAGGAGGCGTCCGCGCCGAGCACGTAGTACAGCACCACTTCGCTCTCCGCCAGACACTCACGGGCTTGCCCCAGCGAGCAGGGCCGGGGTGAGCGGAGGGCGGCGTATTGCGGGTGCTCGTGCTTCATCCGCTCGGTGACCCTGTTCAACCGCGTCTCCAGCCCCTTCCGCTCATCCGTGAAGATCTGCGCCGGCAGGGTCGGGTCGCCCGCCGAGGGCGTGCGCGATCCGGCGGCCAACGCCTCTTTGTCCAGACGACGGATGGCGGCGAGGATGTCGCGCTCCTCGGCCTGAAGTTGCGGGCTCACCCCGCCGAGTGTCCGCGCGACCGGATCTCCCAGCGATTCGAGGAACACGCGAGCCGCGCCCCGTTCGGCGGCTTCGTAGGCGGTATCGAGAAACGCGGCGTCGCGCTCCACGGCGAAGAGCTGCCGGCACACGCCGATCCACTCGGGAAAAATCCCGAATACACCCGCGCTGGTCCGCACCCGGTCGTCTTCGCCCACGATGCGGTCTCGCAACCGGTCCAGGGCGTCGGCGGCGACCGCGTAAGTGCGGTACGCGGCGCGCAGGTGATCGGTCTGCCTCTCGGAGTCCGCGTCAGCGCCGGCGAGTTGTGCCAGCACCTGCCCGCGGTGCTCGAGGATGCGCACGAGATCGTGCGAGACGCGGTAGTCCGCGGCGCCGAGCTCTGCAACGCGTACGGACGATTCGGTGGAAAGTCCCAGGCTGGCCAGCGCGCGGTCGAAGTACTCCAGGGCCCGCTCGCGGTTGCCGTTTTGCAGGTAGAGGTGGCCGATCTGGTGGTATCCGCGCACGACGTCGGGGTGCTGAGGCCCGTAGAGCCGCGAGAAGATCGCCAGTGCCTGCTGCTGGCAGTAAAGCGCGAGCCCGTGCTCCCCCCGCACGGCGCAAATAGTCGCCATGTCAAGAAGGCTGTGCGCAACGTCCGCATCGTAGCGACCCGGACGCGAGAGCCGGATGGCGAGCGCGCGGTCGAAGTGCTCGCGTGCCCGGTCGTAGTCACCGAGCCGCTGATACACGTACCCCATGTTCTTGAGGCAGGTGGCAACCGATGGTCCCTCGGGTCCCTCGATCTGCTGGAAGGCGGACAGGGCAAACCGGAAGTTGTCGAGCGCCTGCGCATCATCTCCGATCCTGGAGAACACCAGCGCGATGTTGTGCACGATCGCGGCCATGTCGGCCGGGTCCGTCTCTTTCGAGCGGCCCAAGATCTCCGAGGCCTGCACGTACGACTGGAGTGCCTTCTGGTACTCCTCGCGATCGGTGTAAACCGATCCGAGGTTGTAGAGCATCCTGCCGACGGCGAGGTGCTGTTCTCCATAGGTTCGTCGGAGGATGCCCAGCGCCTCGTGGTAGCGGTCCCGGGCCGCATCGTGCTCCCCCAGCGTCTGATGGACCTTCCCCAGTTCAGCCAGCGCCGCGGCCTTGCGCGGTTCGTCGCCCAGGCTGTCGAAACGCGCGGCCGCGTCTTCGAGCTCGCGCACCGCCACGGCCCACTCCTGATCTTTTTTGTGCCGCCGGCCGAAGAGGTACGACGCCCATGCCTGCGCCCGCTTGTCTCCCAGAGCCTCACCGATCGCCCGCAACAGCGCGGCGTGGTCCAACTTTTCCGCTGTGGCGATCGCTGTGTCGAACGCCGCGGGCGTAACCAGAGCCGGGTCCCGAACGAGAGCGGCTCGGAGCTTCTCCGCATCCTCGATCACCAGGCCCGTTCTGCCGCCGTTCGAATCCTGGGTAAGGCGCAGCCCGCCGGACTCGACGCAGACCCGCACGAGCTCCTGGAGGTCGTGGACTCCCGCCGGCGTCGGTTTGGGCAGCTCGTATTTCGCGTCGAAGTGCGCCGCCATCCTGAGGTATTTGGCGTCGCCGGTGAGCTCGCCGATCGTGCGCAGCATGTGCACGAACACCGGCACCTCCTCGGGTCCGCCGATCTCCGCGATGCCCACCAGTGCGTGAAAGAACGGCTCGGTCATCAGCTCGCGGCTCTCGAGCAGCGTGGCGCTGAGTTTCACCGAGTCGCCGATCTCGACCTGCCCCTGCTTGAATACCCGTGACGGCCTCGTCCCTTTCCCGTCCGCCGTTGCTGCCGGCCGGAGCCCACCGCTCTGGAGAGAGCGCTGGACGAGTTCCGTGACCTGCTCCGCCCCTTCTTCCGGTGCCGCGGGCGCATGCTCGGCCAAGGGAATGCACAGCAGGAACATTGCGATGAATGGGGGGAGCGATGCAATGGGCATGGCGACGGCCCCAAGCCGTGTTCGTCCTGTCGCCCGCTCGCGACGTGTGCGGCGGGCGCTGCTATTCACCCATGAGAATGAACGGCGCCCAGTACACGGGTGCCTGGCCAGCGCGGATCATTTGTAGCTTGGCGGCGCGTAGCGCATCAGCCGCCCTCTGGCCGTCGTTCAGATGGCCGTACATCGCTTGGATCAGATCCGCTGTTCCGCGGTCGTCGACGGACCAGAGGCTGCAGACCACACCGCGACTACCTGCGTAGAGAAAGGCGCGTGCGAGTCCACGCACCCCCTCACCATTGTGCAAGAGACCGCCCGCGGTGCTGCACGCGCTGAGTACGACGACGTCGGCGTTGAGTTTCAAGTTCGTCACTTCATCCAGTTGCAGAAACCCGTCCTCTTGCTGGTTGCCTACCAGACTCAGGACGAGGCTCTGCTGCCGCCCGACGTCGAAGCCCAGAATCCCGTGGCAAGCGAAGTGGACGTATCGCGCCAGCCCGAGTTCTCCTCGTTCTGAAGCAGCCTTGACGGCCGCCTCGGTGGCCTCTGTGCCCACCCGCACCACACTGCTGCCGGCTCCGAGAATCTTGGCAATCGCACGCAACTCTTCGCCGCTATAGCGCAGGCGTCGGTATTGCAACGTTTCAGGCGATGCGCCGCGGGAAGTTCGCTGGGCATACTCCGTCATGACTTCCGCGCTGGCGTCCGCCAGCGTGTTCGCGCCGGCAGCCCGTTCGTCCGAAGCTTCGTATACGGGATCGCCGATCGCCCACAGCGCACGTCCGGGCCGGACGCGCACGCGTTCCCACTCGCGCACCATGTGCAACACCGTCAGAGAGGGTGCGTAGCGGATGCGATGATTCTCGAGCAGGTATCGCCGTTCCTGGTCCCGCCCATCCGACGGCTCGGCCAGCAACTCGAAGGGCAGATAGCATAATGCGGCCGACGGCACGATCACCAGGTCCTTGCCGCGAATCCTGTCGGCGACCGGCCCGAGCAGCATGTCATACGCCTCGGAGCGGACCGAGCCGGCGTGGACCGGTTGCTGCAACGCCTGAGAGTCGGTCAGCGCTCCAACGACGTCAGCGATGTCGCTGCCGGGCGCCAATTCGTAAAGGGCCAGCGCGGCCGCGGCATCTTCGCCCGCCGCAGGGCTCTCGACCAGCAGCAGGTACGCGTGATCCGAGCGCATCACGTAGATCAAGGCAACTTCGTTGTCGGCCAGGCAGGCCCGCGCCTCGGCCAGCGTGCAGGGCTGGGGGTGCCTCAGAGCGGCGTAGCGCGGAAACCTGCGTTCCACCTCTCCCGCTATGGCAGCCAGATCCTGTTCCGCCTCCTTCTGCTGCGCGACGAACTGCGCCAGTCGTTCCCCGTTGCGCTTTTCCAGCGGCAGGCTGCGCTCGGCGTGAATCTGCTCCTCGAGCTGCTGCCATTTCTTCAATAGCACGGCCTCCTTCGTCCGCAACTCCTCGCTCACCCCGCCGATGGCATGCGCCCGCGACTTTCCCAGCGATTCCAAGAAAACGCGGGCGGTGCCCTGTTCGGTTGCCGCGAACGCCGTCACCAGGTGCTCCGGCTTGCCATCCAGATCATGCAGCCGGCGGCAGACGCGCAAACGGCCGGCCAGAATCGTCGCGGCGTCGGCCCCAAAGGTAAGTTTGCTGTTTTCCGTCTCTATGAGTTGTCCGCGGACGGCGTCGAGCAGGTTGGCGGCTAACTCGTAGCTGCGCGCTACCGCCTGCCAATCTCCCAGCGTCGCATCCGGCCCCTGAGCCTCCTCGAAGACCCAACTGCGGTAGCGCAGCAAGTAGGCCGTTAGCGGCAACCGCGCGAACTCCTCCACAGACGCTTGCTCGATCGCCGCGGGGGCGTCGCTGCGAGATCGCCGCAAGATCTCCAGCGCCTCGTTGCAGACCCGCAGGGCCTCGGCGAACTCACCGCGCTGGCCATGAACCAACGCAATGTCCCAAAGAGTCCGAGCGACTTCCGGATGGCGCGAACCGGACGTCTCTCGCCGTAGCGCTAGCGCCCTTCCCAAGACATCCAGTGCCTCCTCGTATTGCTCCAACTTGCGATGGTTCTGACCGACAGCATAAAGACATAGCGCCACATCCGGATGCCGGTCGCCCTTGGTTTTCCGGGTCAGATCCAGCGCCTTCTGGTAATACTCACTTGCGTATGACTCCAGGCCAAGGTCGGCCCAGAATGTTCCCCGACCCATCCAGATCCTGGCAGTCTCCTCTGGGTATCGTTCCGGGTCCGGGTCGTCGAGGCTTTTGACGAAATACTCCACTGCCTTGCTCGTCAGGCCCAGCCGCTCATAGGCCCTTGCGATCGCCAAGCGATTCGCCACGATCTCGGGATGACGCGCGCCTACAAACTGGTTTCGCAGCGCTAGTGCTTGCTCATAAAAGTCGATCGCCCTGCCGTATTCCTCGATCACATCGTAGCAGTAACCGATCTCGAAAAGAGTCCATGCCAGCTCGATGCTGCGCTCACCAAAACGCGCCTTCAAAATAACCAGTGCTTCCTGGTGCAGCGTGAGCGCCTTGCCGTACTCGCCTTGCTCCAGACGAGCATACCCGATGTCGTTGAGCGTTCGCGCGACCTGCGCGCTCTCGGCACCGAACACCTTTCGCCGGATCAGCAGCGCCTTCTCATACTGCTCGACCGCGAGATCGTTTTGATTGTCCAACTGATACGCGCTTCCTAGCAGTCCCAGACTGATCGCGACGTCGGGATGCTCCGCCCCCAAAATCTTGCGCCGCATATCACGTGCGCGCTGGTAATACTGCAAGGCCTCTCCGTACCGCCCTGCTCTTTTGTGCAGGTCGCCCATGTCGGCCAGCACGTCGGCCACCGCGGCGTGTTCGCTGCCGAAGGCCGCCTGGCGAATCTCCAGTGCCCGCGTGTACTGCGCCAACGCCTCGGGCAGCTTCTGTTGGTAAAAATACACGTTGCCCAGCGCCCGCAGGCTTTTAGCCAACTCGGGGTCCTCCGGCCCGTAAATCGCCTGCCGAATCCTTAACGCCTGCTCGTAGTATTCCGAGGCCTTGGCGTAGTCCTCCTCCTGGTAGCACACGTCTCCCAGATCCGACAGGGTATCGGCAACGTCCCTGTGCTGCTCACCAAGCAGCTTGCGGCGCAGCTCGAGCGCGCGTTGATGGTATTGGCGTGCCTCTCCGTACTGCTTAGCGAGGTGATACACGTTCCCTATGCTGCGCAGCGTCGAGGCCACTTCTACGTGCTCCTCACCGTATAACCTGCTGCGAATCTCCAGTGCTTGCCGATAGTAATCGAGCGCTTGGGCGAAGTCGCTGCGGCGCTCGCACACGTAACCCAGGTCGCTGAGACACGCGGCAACGCCGGCATCGATCCCAAGTTTGCGGAAGAGATCCAATGCCTGCCGGTAGTGTTCCTGCGCCTGCTCGTATTGTGTCAGGTAATAGTACGCATCGCCAACGTTCCGTAACGACCAGCCCACATCGCCATGTGCCTCCTTGAACACGGCCTTGCGCATGGTTAGCGCCTGCTCGAAGAAGTCCAGGGCGCGCGGATAGTCTTGTTCCGCGTTGCAGACGTAGCCGAGATCCGTGAGACACACCGCGACTTCCGCGTGCTGCGCTCCAAGGAGTTTCCGGCGCATCGCCAGCGCCTGCTCATAGTACTTGCGAGCTTCGGCGTACTGGTGTGCGCTATAGTGCGAATTGCCAATGCGGCGCAGCCCGTCCGCGAGCTCGGCGTGCTCATCTCCGAGCAGCTTCTTGCGCAGGCCGAGGGCGCGTTCATAGTGCGCGATCGCGCGCGCGAACTCATTGCGCTGGTAAAAGGTGTTGCCCAGGTCGTCACAGAGCACGGCAATCCCCTGCTGGACCCCCTGCTTCTGGAATATCGCCAGTGCCTGGTCGTAGTAGGCAGTCGCGCGCTCGTACTGCGACTGAGCCGAGAAAAGCTCGCCAAGAGCGCGCAGGGTCCAGGCGACGTCGGAGTGCTCGGATCCGAGCAGCGTCTTCCGCATGGCCAGGGCCCGCTCGTAGTACTCTCCTGCCTCGCTGTACCGAGCCTTAGAGAAGTGGGCATTCGCGATGTTTACCAGGGTGCTTGCCACATCGATGTGCTGGTCGCCAAGCTCCACCTGCTGCAGGGCTAGCAACCGTTGGTAGTGGCCCAGGGCCCCGGCATAGTCCTGGGAATTGTAATAGGCCAATGCGAGGTTGCTCAGGCTCTGGATGAGGAAGTAGGAATGGTCACCGGGCTGCCGCTCTCGAATGCGGAGCGCCCGGAGGTGATAGTCCAGGGCCTTGTCGTACTGATTCAATCGGGCATAGCAGACTCCCAGGTTGTTCAGGCTATGTGCCACGTCGACGTGTTCAGGCCCCGCGAACTCGACGCGCCACGCGAGGGCGCGTTCAAAACACTTCAGAGCTTCGTCGTAGCGCTCCTCGAACAGGTGCACGACGCCGGTGCGATTCTCACAGGCCGCTTGCCAGGTGAGGGATCGGGCAGCCAGACAATGCTCGGCGGCGGTGCTGTACGCGCGCAGGGCGTCCGCATACGCCCGATCGCGCTCCGCCTGCCTGCCCTGGTAGTACAGGGACACGCCCAGGGCCAGATCATCGGTCGTCTGTTCCCCGATGGCAGAGAGGAGCGCGGACAGGCCGGGCAGCCGCGCAGCGGGGGCGTCTGCCGCCTGCACAATCAGGGCATCGCGCAGTTCCGGCGTGAGCAGCGGGCG
>JBGPMX010000062.1:0-12816 GCA_041487215.1 Planctomycetia bacterium
TCAGTACCGCGCGATCCGCCGCAAACTCGACGACACCGGGCTCGACTGCACCGTGGTCACCGTCGTGCCGCCCGACAAGAACCCGATCGCACCCGAGGCGGACGTCCGGCGCGCGGCGGTCGATCACCTGAAGAAGGCGATCGACACCTGCCACATCCTGGGCGCCAAGCTCTTCTGCGGACCGTACGTCTCGCCCGTCGGCAAGCTGGTCGGCCGCGGCCGCAACGATGACGAGTGGGCGTGGGCGGTCGAGACATTTCAGAAGGTGGCGCCGCACGCCGAGCGGGCGGGGGTCACGATGGCGCTCGAGTACCTGAACCGCTTCGAAACCTACTTCGTTAACAGCGCGGCCGACACCGCCCAGCTCGTCGACGCCGTGAATCACCCCTCGTTCCGGATGATGTACGACACGTTCCACGCCAACATCGAAGAGAAGAACATCCTGGCGGCGATCCGCGGCGCCAACCAGCGGATCGCGCACGTGCACATCTCGGAGAACGACCGCTCCACGCCGGGCGAGGGGCACGTGCACTGGAACGAGACGTTCGAGGCGCTGCGCGAGATCGGCTACGACGGCTGGATGGTGATCGAGGCGTTTGGCCAGGCGCTGCCCGACCTGGCCGCCGCTACCTGCATCTGGCGCCGCATGTTCCCCAGCGAGGAGTATGTGGCGACGAGCGGGCTCGAGTTCATGCGCCGCAACACCCGCACGCAAGCCGGCCGGCACTAGTCCGATGAGCCCATCCTCAGCCAGCGAGCGCCGCTGGGACACGATCAACCGGGGAATCACGGCGTGCGAGCTGTGCCCGCGTCTCCGCGTCCACTGCCGCGCGATCGCCGCAGAGAAGCGCCGCGCCTACCAGGCGTGGGAGTACTGGGGCAAGCCGGTGCCGAACTTCGGCGATGCGCGCAGCCGGATGCTCATCGTCGGGCTGGCGCCGGCCGCGCACGGCGCCAACCGGACCGGCCGCATGTTCACCGGAGACCGCAGCGGCGAGTGGGTCTACCGGGCGCTGCACAAGGCCGGCTTCGCCAACCAGCCGCACGGCGCCGCGCCGTCCGACGGCCTGCGGCTCATCGACTGCGCCATTACGGCCACCTGCCACTGCGCCCCACCGGACAACCGGCCGAGCGTCGAGGAAATGGAGCGTTGCCGGCCCTGGCTGACCCAGACCATCGACGCCCTGCCGGTTCGCGTCTTGGTGGCACTGGGCCACATTGCCTGGCGCTCGGTCGTCCGGGAAGCGGTCGAGCGCGGCTGGATCGAAGGGCGTGTGCCCCGCTTCGCGCACGCCGCCGTCGCCGCGCTGGCCGGGCCGCGCTGGCTCGTGGGCAGCTACCACCCCAGCCAGCAGAACACCTTCACCGGTCGCCTCACCGAGCCGATGTTCGACCGTGTGTTTTCGCTCGCCCGCGCGCTGATCGAGCAGTCCAACGGAAGAAAAAATCTCGCCGTGGTGCAAAGTAGCTGATACCCCCTTGCCCCCCCCTGGCAAGTGGGGGAAGGGGGTATCAGCCGGAAGTGTGAGTGAAGACATCGTCGAGCAGGGGAATCTAATGCGGGATCGCATGACCTGCGGGTGTGTTCTGGCGCTCGGAATAGGGCTGGTGTCCCTGGTGGCCGCGCAGGCGCCGGGGCCTGACTCTTTCGAGCCGACCCCGGCCGAGCGGCGCGCCGCGCAGTCGATCCAAGACGATGCGCTGCGGGCACACGTCAAGTTCCTGGCCGATGACCTGCTCGAGGGGCGAGCGCCCGGCAGCCGCGGCGACCGCCTGGCCCGCCTCTACATCGCCAGCCAGTTCCAGGCACTGGGACTGCGGCCCGGTGCCGGGCCGGAGGACTGGTTCCAGCCGGTGCCGCTGGTAGGCGTCACGACGCATGCGCCGGACACGATCGTCCCGCGCAAGGGAGACCGGTCGATCGAACTGCACTACCGGGATGACTTCATCGCGACGAGCGGGGTGGCTCGTGCCAGGGCCGGCTTCCGGGACGCGGAGCTCGTCTTCGTCGGCTACGGCATCGTGGCGCCCGAGTACGAGTGGGACGACTTCAAGGACGCCGATCTGCGCGGCAAGGTGCTCGTGGTGATGAACAACGACCCGGCGGACGACCCCGAGCTCTTCGCCGGCGAGACGCGGCTGTTCTACGGCCGCTGGGATTACAAGTACGCCATGGCCGCTCGCAAGGGGGCGGCCGGCGCGCTGGTCATCCACACGACGGCGTCCGCGGGCTACCCCTGGCAGGTGGTCCAGTCTTCCTGGTCGGGGGAGCAGTTCGAGCTGCGCGACGCGGGCGGGCCGCGGCTCGAGCTACGCGGCTGGGTGACCGACGAGGCCGCACACCACATCGCCGCGCTCGGCGCGCACGACCTCGACGCACTCCGCGCGGCCGCGGAACAGCGCGACTTCAAACCCGTGCCGCTCGGTGTCCGGCTCTCCGTCGAGCTCGCCTGCGACGTGCGCGACGAGGCGAGCGCCAACGTTTTGGGGATCCTGCCCGGCAGCGATCCGAATCTGCGCCGCGAGATGGTCGTGTACACGGCGCACCACGATCACCTGGGGCTGGCGCCGGATGACGGCTCTGGCGCGGACCGGATTTACAACGGCGCGGTAGATAACGCGTCGGGCGTGGCCGCGCTCGTGGCGCTCGCGCGCGCCTTCCGCGAGCTGCCGGCGCCGCCGCGCCGCACTGTGCTGTTCGCCGCCGTCGCGGCCGAGGAGCAGGGGCTACTCGGCTCGGAGTACCTCGCAGCGCACCCGCCGGTCCCGCCCGGCTACCTGGCCGCCACGATCAACTTCGATAGCTTGAACATCTGGGGCCGCACGCATGATGTCACGGCGATCGGCTACGGCAAATCCGATCTCGACGAGACCCTTGCCGCCGTGGCGGGCTGGCAGGGCCGGGCGGTCAAGCCGGACCAGTTTCCCGACCGCGGTTTCTTCTACCGATCGGACCAGTTCAGCTTCGCCAAGATCGGTGTGCCGGGTCTCTACCTGGAGACGGGGACCGACTTTGTTGGTCGGCCGGCGGGCTGGGGAAGGCGGCAGATCGAGGCCTGGGAGGCGGAGCACTACCACCAGCCGAGCGACGAGTATCGCGCGGACTGGGACCTATCGGGCGCGGTGGAGGATGTGCGGCTCTTGTTCCACGCCGGCCTGCGTGTAGCCGACCGGCCGGAGATGCCGCGCTGGCGCCGCGGCGACGAGTTCGAGGCCGCGCGGCAGGCCGCGCTGCGCGACCGCCGTTGACAGCAACGGGCGACGAACGGCTCCCGCGTCAGCCGCCTCCGCTTGCACGGCCGCATGATCCAGTTGCCGGGACAACAACGGGCCGTCAGCGCCGCATGACGCAGGACGAGCCGCCGGCGACGAGCAGGTACGCCTCGTTGACGTAGTCGATCACCATGCGGTCGGCGTTGAAGCGCCAGCCCAGCGTGCGGATCGCGCGCTTCATGCGCTCGATCCAGCCGCGCGGCAGGCCGTCCTCGTCCCGGTCGTAATAGAGGGGAATCACCGAGTTCTCGAGCACGCGGTACAGGTCCTCCGCGTCACGCGCGTCGAGCACCGACGAGTCGGCGTGCGACCAGCCCCCGCCGATGGCAAAGCCGTTCGTGCCGTCATACGCCTCGGCCCACCAGCCGTCCAGGATCGACAGGTTGAGCCCGCCGTTGAGCACCGCCTTCTGCCCGCTGGTGCCCGACGCCTCCTGCGGGCGGCGCGGATTGTTCAGCCACACGTCCACCCCTTGGACCATGTGACGCGCCACGTTGATGTCGTAGTCCTCGAGAAACGCGACGCGGGTGCGGAAGCGCGGGTCGCGCACCGTGTGCATCGCCTTCTGGATGAGCCGCTTACCCGCCTCGTCGCGCGGGTGCGCCTTGCCCGCAAAGACCAGCTGCACCGGGCGCTTCGAATTGAGCACGAGCCGCGCGATGCGCTCCAGGTCACTGAAGATCAGGTCGGCGCGCTTGTAGGTGGCGAAGCGCCGCGCGAACCCGATGGTCAGGGTATCGACGTCGAAGAGCTGCTCCGCCTGCTGCGCGAAGTCGTCCGGCTCGTGGCGGCGGCGGTACTGGCGCGCGACGCGGCGGCGCATGAAGTCGAGCATGCTCGCCTTGAGCGCCTGGTGGGTTTCCCAGAGCTCGCCGTCGTCCACCCGCTCTATGCCAGCCCAGACGTCCGGCCGCGACGTGCGCGTCGGCCAGTCCGGTGCGAAGTGCCGATCGTACAGGCGGTGCATCTGGGGGGCGAGCCAGCTGAGCACGTGCACGCCGTTGGTGATGTGCCCGATCGGCACCTCCTCGGGGCCGCGGCTGGGCCAGAGGCTCTGCCATATCCGCCGCGTCACCCGGCCGTGCAGGCCGCTGACCGCGTTGGCACGCGACGAGGCCTTGAGCGCGAGCACGGTCATGCAGAACGGCTCGGAGCTGTTCTCCGGGTAGACTCGGCCCAGCCCCATGAGCTCGTGCTCGGAGAGACCGAGTTCGTCGCGCAGCGGCCCGAGGTGCTCCTCGAGCAGCCGGCTGTCGAACCGATCGTGCCCGGCTTCGACCGGCGTGTGCGTCGTGAAGCAGGTCTGAGCGGCGACCTCGCGGAACGCGTCACGAAAGCCCATCGCCTCGGCCTGCATGCGGCGCCGCACCATCTCCAGCGCCGCGAAGGCGCTATGCCCCTCGTTGAGGTGCACGGCGCCGGGGTCGATG
The DNA here is from genome assembly GCA_041487215.1 of Planctomycetia bacterium. Taxonomy (GTDB): domain Bacteria; phylum Planctomycetota; class Planctomycetia; order JALXBF01; family JBGPMX01; genus JBGPMX01. The sequence continues at coordinate 4,704 of JBGPMX010000062.1, forward strand.
CCGAGCGCCGCCAGGGCACGGATGCCTCCGACGCCCAGCATCAGCTCCTGGCGGATCCGCGTGCGCACGTCCCCGCCGTAGAGCCGAGCGGTCAGCTCGCGGTCCTCCGGCGAGTTCCCCTCGACGTTCGAATCCAGCAACAGCAGCATGGTGCGGCCGACCTGCACGCGCCAGACGTGGGCGCGGATCGGGCCGTCGCGCGTCTCGACCTGGATAATCACGGGCGCGCCCGTCTTATCGTGCACCGCCTCGAGCGGCAGCCGGTCGATCTCGACACTGATGTAGTCCTCGTGCTGCCAGCCGTCGGAGTCAAGCCGCTGCAGGAAGTACCCCTGCGTGTAGAACAGCCCGATGCCGACCAGCGGCACGCCGAGGTCCGAGGCGCTCTTGAGGTGATCGCCCGAGAGGACACCGAGCCCGCCGGAGTAGATGGGGAGCGATTCGTGCAGGCCGAACTCGGCGGAGAAATATGCGACGGGGCGCACCTGGAGCGGGCCGGTGTGGGTGGTGCCCCAGGTCTCGTTCGTCGTCATGTACTCGCCGAGCCGGCGGAAGGCGTAGTTGATGCGGCTGTCCAGGACCTGCTCCGCCGCGCGCTCGTCGACCTCGCGCGGGGGAATCTCGACCAGCAGAGCGACGGGGTTATGCGCCAGCTCGCGCCACCGTTTCGGGTCCAGATCGCGAAAGAGGGCAACCACATCCGGCTGCCAGCTCCACCAGAGATTTCGCGCCAGCACCTGGAGCTTGTCGTAGAGCGTCTTGCCTGCGTTCATGCGCTTCCCTACAGCCGCCGTCCATGAGCCGACCTGGGCCGCCACCGGCGCTCGGGCGACTCTCACTTCTTCTTCCGCGGCACGACTTTTTTGCGGGTTTTAGCCACCCGGACGCGCGGCTTCGCGCCGCTGGCCTTGCGCTTACCGCCGAAAATAGCCTCCCAGCCGTCAGCAAATTTCTTGGTCGTACCGATTCGAATGATGCTCATCGCGTGTTTTCCCCCAATCGTCTCACGGTGCTGCCACATCCGGCCACGGCCGCCGCACCGCTCGCCGATCCTTGCGGGCGGCGCGGCCTGCGTCGGGTCCATTCTGTAACCGAGCCGGGATGCCCAAGTCAAGTCGCCCAAAAGGGCGGCGAACCGACCGGTTTGCGTCTGCCGCGTCGCCCGAAACGCCGCGAGCTGGCGAGAAAAAAGATTCATCCGGCTGAAAGGGCGATCCCAGCGGTACGTCAGGCTTTCCAGCCTGACCCGGTAGAGGAAGCGGAAGGCGTCCGGATGACACCCAAAAAAAATTCCGGCGCGGGGGAATGACTCCCGCGCCGGAATCTTATGTACATCTCAAGAGTGAAAACAGATCGAGCCGGTCCGATCAGACTTGTCAAAAGTCCGTAGGGCGTCCCGTTCCGTTTTTGAAACGGGCTTCCAACAACGCTGCGGTGCTGGGCTGGCGATCCTCGAGCAGTCGAGGCGTCGAGAGCTCAGATCACAACGCGTGCGAACCGGGCGAACGGCCTCAGACGTGGCCGCCCCAGCGGATTAGTAGCGGCCCCGGCCGCCACCCCCACCGCTGTAACCGCCCCGGCCGCCACCCCCGCCGCCGTAGCCGCCCCGGCCACCACCGCCGCCGCCACCCCGTGACCCCTCGGTCTTCGGGCGGGCTTCGTTGACCGTCAGGGCACGCCCCTTATGGTCCTTGCCGTTGAGCGCTGCGATAGCCTGTTCCGCCTCGTTGGCGTTCGCCATCTCCACGAAACCAAACCCCTTGGAACGGCCCGTCTCACGGTCTTGAATCACCTGAGCCGTCTCCACCGCACCGAACGGCGAGAAAAGATCTTGCAGCTCCTGATCCGACACATCGTAGGTCAAGTTGCCTACATACAGCCGCTTACCCATTACGGACTCCTCTGACTGACAAAACGAAACAACCAGGCATGGAACTGGCCCATGCCAACCCAATCTTGGTCATCAAGCTTCGGCGGGTCTTCTGGAAGAGGGTCGCGCATCTGCACTAACCATTCACCAGGCAAACAACAGCCGAGGGAAAGGAGGTCGGATCGGTCGAGAATGACAGGCATAGCTCCAGAAGAACCGGTTCGGCGGATCCTTTCATCGAGGAATCTATCATAACCGCGCATCGAAGCCAAGCCATCTTTCTACTGCCGCCTGTTTTCGCACCCGCCCGGGCCGTGGCCAAACGCCAACCGGTGCGGCCACACAGCCTTGCTGCCGCTTTTCCGGCTGGCTACGATGCAGGTGTTCGGCCGCTAAGACGCGGCCCGGCATGACCGCGCCCATAGCTCAATGGATAGAGTCACGGACTTCGAATCCGGGGGTTGCAGGTTCGAATCCTGCTGGGCGCGCTCGCGGTTCCCACGCTGCGCTGCTCACCCGCGCCCTGCCTTCCAGCCACAGCCCGGAACGGAACACCCGTCCGGGACGATCGCGAACGGCACCATGAGACGAAGTTCACTCCAACCAGGTCTCGAAACGCCCGGTCGCGTCTGGCTCGCCGGCTTGTTTGCGTGTCTGCTCGCCGTGCCGGAACTTGCCGCCGCGCCGGTAGCGCCCTCGGGCCAGGACGCGCGGGAGCACTGGGCCTTCCGCGCGCCCGTACGGCCGCCGACCCCCAAGGTTCCCAACGCCGACTGGGGCGGGAACCCGATTGACGCTTTCATCGCGGCCGAGCACACCAAGCACGGGCTTGCCGCGAGCCCGCCGGTCGCCAAGAACCTGCTGCTGCGCCGCGTGTATCTGGATCTCGTCGGACTGCCGCCGACCGGCGATGAGCTCCGCGCTTTCCTGGCCGATACCGCACCGGATGCCTACGAAAAGGCCGTCGATCGCCTGCTCGCCAGCCCGCGCTACGGCGAACGCTGGGCGCGGCACTGGATGGACGTCTGGCGGTACAGCGATTGGTACGGACGCCGCGCCGTGCCGGACGTCTGGAATAGCGCCCCGCAGATCTGGCGCTGGCGCGATTGGATCGTGCGCTCCCTGAACGCCGACAAAGGCTATGACCAGATGATCATGGAGATGCTGGCGGCCGATGAGATTGCGCCGGGCGACGATGACGCCGCCGTGGCCACCGGCTACCTGGTACGCAACTGGTACGCGCTCAATCCGAACCAGTGGATGCGGGACAACGTCGAGCACACCGGCAAGGCGTTCCTGGGACTGACACTCAACTGCGCCCACTGCCACGACCACAAGTACGACCCGATCAGCCAGGAGGAGTATTTCCGCTTCCGGGCCTTCTTCGAGCCCATTGAGCTGCGGCAGGACCGCGTGCCGGGTGAGGACGACCCGGGGCCGTTCCAGAAGTATGAGTACAGTGTTCTGAGGAAGGTGGTGCGGATCGGTTCGATTCGCGTCTTCGACGAGAAGCTCGACGCCGAGACGTATGTCTACCGCATGGGAGATGAGCGCAACCGGGTCGAGGGGAAGGCGGCCGTCACGCCGGCTGCGCCGGCGTTCCTGGGCGGCGACCGGCTGAAGCTCGAACCGATCGAACTCCCTGCCATGGCCTATTACCCGGGTCTGAAGCCGTTCATCCGGCAAGACGCGATCGCGCGATCGGAAACGGACCTGCGCAAGGCGCTGGACAGTTGGTCCGCGGCCAGGCGGGCGCGGGCTCAAGCGGCGCAACCGGCCGAGCGCGCCGCGGCGGACGCCGCCCTGCGCGCGAGCGACGCGCGGGTGGCGAGTGCTCAAACGCAGCTTGAATCGATGCGGGGCCGCATTGCCGCGGACAACGCGCGGTACCTGGGCGCGCCCGGCGATACCGCCGAGCTCTCGGACCAGGCGAGCCGCACGGAGCGGAAGGCGGCGTTCTGCGCGGCGCAGGAGAATCTGCTGCTGGCCGAGCAGACGCGCACTGCCGCCCTGCACCAGGCGGAATCCGACCCGAAGGCGAAGGACGCGGCCCAGAAAGCGGCAGCCCAGTGCACGACCGCGCGCGCGGCCGTCGCGAGCGCCTGGGCTCGCCTGGCGGCACCGAGCGGCACGTACACCGCGCTCAGCCCGCTCTACCCCCGCACCACGACAGGACGGCGTCGCGCGCTGGCTCGCTGGATCGCCAGCCCCGATAACCCGCTCAGCGCGCGCGTCGCCGTCAATCACATCTGGATGCGCCACTTCGGCCGCCCGCTGGTGCCGACCGTGTTCGACTTCGGTCGCAACGGGAAAGCGCCGACCCATCCCGAGCTGCTCGACTGGCTCGCCTGCGAGCTCATGCATCCGTCCGGCGCGGCGCCGGAGACGCGCGAGAGCCAGACGCCGAGCACCGGCGCCTGGCCCATGAAACAGTTGCACCGGCTCATCGTCACCAGCAACACGTATCGCATGCAGTCGGCGGCGACGGCGACAACGCGTGCGAATCTCGGCATCGACCCGGAGGACGTCTATCTCTGGCGTTTTCCGCCGCACCGCATGGAGGCGGAGGTGGTGCGAGACAGCATTCTGCACGCGTCCGGCGCGCTCGATCCGCAGATGGGCGGGCCCGAACTCGAGAACAGCTCCGACTCGGCTTCGCATCGGCGTAGCCTGTACTTCTGCGTGCACCCGGAAGACGGCGGAACCATGAAGTTTTTCGAGCTGTTCGATCCGCCCGATGCTTGTGACTGTTACCGCCGCACCGAGAGCATGGTCCCGCAGCAAGCCTTGGCGCTTACCAACAGCCGGCTCGCGCTCGCGGCCAGCCGCCAGCTCGCCCGTAAACTCTGGGAAAACGTTGCCGCGCGCGTGGCGGACGAGTCGTCCCGACCGGCGGCATTCACCGAGGCGGTCTTCGAGCAGCTGCTCGCGCGCCGGCCCACGGCGAACGAGCAAACCGTGTGCGGCGAGTTCCTGGCGAAGCAAGCGGAGCTTTTCCGTACGCAGAGCGGCGCCGCCGCGGCTCCCCCCGCGGTCGAGGGCGTGACCGCCCCGGCGGCGGACCCCGCACTGCGCGCGTGTGAAACGCTTGTGCTGGCGCTGTTCAATCACAACGATTTCGTGAACGTCCGATAGGGGAATGCACGAAAGGCAGGGCATAATGCCGGATCCATTCGGCGGGCAGTGCTGTGGCCGCATGCGCCGACGTACCTTCCTGGCGGACGTGGGAATGGGGTTCACCGGACTCGCCCTGGGAGCGATGCTTCGGAACGACGGGATCGTGCGCGCCGACTCCGCACCGGATGGGCGGCCGCCGACCGGCACTGCGGATTTTCCGCCTCGAGCCAAGTCCGTCATCTGGGTCTTTCTGTCGGGCGGTTACAGCCACCTCGAGACCTTTGACCCGAAGCCGGCACTGAACAAGTACGCGGGCAAGACCTTCAACGACACACCCTTCGAAAACCCGATCGAGTCGCCCCTGCACGCGAAACGATCGCGTTCGGTGGTGTCCGAGGCGATCAACAAGCGCGATGCGTACCCGACCATCTACCCGCTGCAGGTCGGCTACAAGAAATACGGCCAGAGCGGCATCGAGATCACGGACTGGTGGCCCCATCTGGCGGGTTGCGTCGACGACATCGCGCTGGTGCGGTCCATGTACACGACGGACAACGACCACGCGGCGGAAAACCAGATGCATACGGGCCGGCACCGGCTGGACGAAACGCAGCCGTCGATCGGCGCCTGGGTGCATTACGGGCTGGGCGCCCTGAACGAGAACCTGCCGCAGTTCGTGGTACTGCCCGGCCCAACACGGCCGGACACGCGGTCCTCCATTCAGTCGTATTACCTGGGCCCGCAGCACGCGGGGGTGCCGCTGGCGCTCGACCCGAAGAACCCGCTACCGTACGGCAGCCGAAGCCCCGACGTGCTCGCCGAAGAGCAGCGCAACGAGTACGAGCTCATCGGCCGGCTCAACGGCCTGGCCGGCGCCGAATACCCCGAGGACGACGCGCTGCGCGCCCGGATCCGGTCCTACGAGCTGGCATTCCGGATGCAGATGGCGGTTCCCGAGGCGCTCGACCTCGCGGCCGAAACGGCCGAAACGCAAGAGCTGTACGGCCTGGACCAGGCGGCGACGCGCCCCGCGGGGGAGCGGCTGCTGACCGCGCGGCGGCTGGTCGAGCGCGGCGTTCGCTTCGTGCAGGTTTACCCCACCGCCTACGGCACATGGGACTCGCATCAGCAGCTGCAGAAGCTGCACGCGACGCAGTGCGCAGCGGTGGACAAGCCGGTGGCCGGCCTGCTCTGCGACCTCAAGCGCCGCGGGCTCTTCGATGACGTGGTGGTCGTCTTCTGCACCGAGTTCGGACGCACTCCCGGACTCGAGCAACGCAGCGGCGGCAAGGACGGCCGCGACCATCACCCGCACGGCTTCACCATCTGGTTCGCCGGCGCCGGGATTCGAGGCGGCACCGTGCACGGCGCCACCGATGAACTCGGTTTCCACGCCGTCGAGCCGGCGCACTACGTGACGGACATTCATGCCACGGTGCTCTGCCTGCTCGGCCTTGATCACCGCAAGCTCGAGATCCCCGGCCGAAAGCGGCTGGACATCGACTTCGGTCAACCGATCCGGCAGATCATGGCGTAGCGTTTCTCTCGTGCTCGTACGGGAGAACCCGGTGTTCCGAATCCTCAGGAGTTTCACCATGAAGCATCACCCAGGCGTGCGGTCCGTGTTCCCGCTCATCGTTCTGACCGTCGCACTGGCCGGGGGCGCGTCGCTGGCGCGCGCGGACGGCTTCTTCTTCCAGGACGGCGACACGGTGGTTGTGGTCGGGGATAGCATCACCGAGCAGCATCTCTATAGCAATTACCTGGAGATGTGGACGGTCAGCCGCTTCCCGGCGCGGAAGCTCGTCTTCCGCAACAGCGGCATCGGCGGGGATCGTTCGCCGGGGGGCAACAGCCGGTTCGAACGGGACGTTGTCTCGCATCACCCGACCGCGATGACCGTGGACTTCGGCATGAACGACGGCGGCTACCGCGCGTTCGACCCGGCCGGGTTCACGACGTACATGGACGGGCTCGAGGGGATGGCCAAGCAATCCGAGGCGGCGAAGATCCGCGTGGCGTGGCTCACGCCCAGTCCGGTCGAGAAGAACGAGGACGGCCCGGCGCTCGAAGGTTATAACCAGACGCTCGAAAAGTACTCCGAGGGCGTCCGCGACGTCGCGATGCGGCACGGCGGCGTGTTCGTCGACCAGTTCCATCCCTTCATCGAAGCCCAGAACAAGGCGCGCGCCGCCAACCCCAAGAACCGCATCGGCGGCGGCGACGTGGTCCATCCCGGCGCGCCGGGGCAGGCCCTGATGGCATGGGCCGTCCTCAAGGGGCTTGGGTTCCCGCGGCTCGTTTCGGCCGTCGAAATCGACGCGGCCTCGGGCACCGTCCAGCGCGCGGAGAATTGCAAGGCTGCCGACGTGCGGGCCGAAGCAGGCTCCGTGCGGTTCCGCCGCGCAGACAGCGCGCTACCGTTCTTTCCGGACGACGCCAAAAACATCCTCGAGTGGGTGCCGATCCTCGACGAGCTCAACGAATACGCGCTCAAGGTGACCGGGCTGAAACCGGGCCGCTACGAGATCCGGTTGGGCGGCAAGAAGGTGGCCGAGCATTCGGCGGACGAGCTGTCGAAGGGCGTGAACCTGGCCGCGGCCGCGCTCACGCAAGGCCCGGTCGCCGATCAGGTCCGGTCCGTGTGGGAGGCGGTGAAGACCAAGAACAAGTACTACCACGACCGCATCTTCCGCGGCGTGGTGCTGGCGCCGGTGAACATCCCGGAGTTCCTGGGCCTTCACCTGTCGGCGGCTGATATCGAGGCGAAACGGCAAGCGGCCGTGGCGGAGCGGCTCGGCAAGATGCCCGAGCTCGATCAGGCCATCCAAACGGCTCTGACCACTCGCGCACACGAGGTCGAGGTCCGGCCCGCCGCGCCATGAGCCCGGTCACGCATATGGCAGGGGCAGTGGCAGCTCGACGCGTGGCCGAACAAAGCGATCGGCGTGGCGCTGCTGGGCACCACGATCTGGCTGGCGTGGCAACGCGGCTGCTCCCCGTTTGAGATGGTCTCATCGCGCGCCGATCAGGCGTTCGTCGCGCTCTTGCGTCGCTGGTTTGGCGCGCCGTCTTCGGGGGAAAAGCGCACGAGCATTCATGCACCCGGCAACCAGCCGCGGGTCA